>CAZSPS010000138.1:0-10992 GCA_964608875.1 uncultured Ectothiorhodospiraceae bacterium | reverse complement strand
CCCCGTTGCCCTGGCCCGCCCGCGGCCTCTATGCGGTGACCCCGGAGGGCCGCTCCGGGGCGGCGCTGGTCGAGGCGGTGGCCGCCGCCGTCGCGGGCGGCGCGCGCGCGGTGCAGTACCGCGACAAGTCCGCCGACCGCGCCCGCCGCCGCCGCGACGCCGAAGCGCTGCTCGCGGTGTGCCGCGCGCACGGCGTGCCCCTCGTCGTCAACGACGACGTGGAGCTCGCGCGCGCGGTGGGGGCGGACGGGGTGCACGTCGGCCGGGACGACGAGACGCTCGCCGCCGCCCGCGACCGCCTCGGCCCCGGCGCCGTCGTCGGCGTCTCGTGCTACGACGAGCCGGAGCGGGCGCTCGCCGCCGTCCGGGGCGGGGCGGACTACGTGGCGTTCGGCAGCTTCTTCCCTTCCCTCACCAAGCCGGGCGCGGTGCGGGCGACGCCGGAGCTGGTGGCCTCGGTGCGCGCGCGCATCGAGGCCCCCATCGCCGGCATCGGCGGCATCACGGCGGACAACGCCGCGCCCCTCATTGAGGCGGGGGTGGACCTGCTGGCCGTGGTGCACGCGGTGTTCGGGGCGCCCGACCCCGGCCGCGCCGCGCGCCGGCTCGCCGATCTGTTCGGGGAGTGAGAGAGCTCTACTCCACCGTGACCGACTTCGCCAGGTTGCGGGGCTGGTCGACGTCGGTGCCCTTGAGCACCGCCACGTGGTAGGCCAGCAGCTGCAGCGGGATGGTGTAGACCACGGGCGCCACGATCTCGCCGACCCGCGGCATGGCGGTCGCCCGCACTCCGTTCCGCGCGCCGCCGAGCCCCTTGCCGAACACGTACAGCCGCCCTCCGCGCGCGTGCACCTCCTCGAGGTTCGAGTGCAGCTTCTCGAGCAGCGCGTCGTTCGGGGCCACCGCGACCACCGGCATGTCCTCGTCCACCAGCGCGAGGGGGCCGTGCTTCAGCTCGCCGGCGGGGTAGGACTCGGCGTGGATGTAGGAGATCTCCTTGAGCTTCAGCGCCCCCTCCATCGCCACCGGGTGGTACACCCCGCGCCCGAGGAACAGGGCGTGGTGCGCGTGCGTGAACTCTTCGGACAGCTTCTCCACTTCGGGTTCGAGGGCGAGCGCTTCCTCGCACCACCCCGGCAGCGCTTCCAGCTCCTCGACCAGCCGCGCCTCCATCCCGGACGCGAGCCGGTGGCGGCGCCCGACGGCCGCCACCAGCAGCAGCAGCGTCGTCAGCTGCGTCGTGAACGCCTTGGTCGACGCCACCCCGATCTCCGGGCCGGCGTTCGTCATCAGCACCAGCTCGGTGTCGCGCGTGAGGGAGCTGCCGGGGGTGTTCACGATCCCGAGCGACGCCCCGAAGCCGCCGTGCCTTCGCGCCTCGCGCACCGCGCCCAGCGTGTCCGCCGTCTCGCCGGACTGGGAGATCGCCACCAGCAGGGTGCCGGGCTGCACGGCCGGCTCGCGGTAGCGGAACTCGCTCGCCACCTCCACCTGGCACGGCACCCCGGCCAGCCCCTCGAACCAGTGCCGGGCGACGAGCCCCGCGTGGTAGCTGGTGCCGCAGGCGACGATCTGCACCGCCCGCACCTCGTCCAGCACCCGGCGCGCATCGGGTCCGAACGTCTCTTCCAGCACCTGCCCGGCGCGCGAGCGCCCGGCCGCAGCGGCGGCCACCACCCGCGGCTGCTCGTGGATCTCCTTCTGCATGAAGTGGCGCCAGTTCCCGCGGTCGACCATGTCGAGGCTGAGGTCGTTCGTGAGCAGCGGGCGCTCCGCCTGCCGGCCGTTCCGGTCGCGCACCCGCGCCTCGCCGGTCGTGAGCTCGGCCACGTCCCCGTCCTCGAGCACCTTGTACTGGTGGGTGACGGCGAGGAGGGCCGCGGAGTCCGAGGCGATGAAGTGCTCGTCCACCCCCACCCCGATGACGAGGGGGCTGCCGCGCGCGGACGCGACGATCCGGTCCGGCTCGTGCGCCGACATGGCCGCGAAGGCGTAGGAGCCGGTGAGCTTCTTGACCGTGCGCCGGACGGCTTCGGGCAGGTCGCGGCCCTTGGACAGGTGGTGGCGGATCAGCTGCCCGATGGCCTCGGTGTCGGTGTCGGAGTCGAAACGGTGGCCGCGCGCGGCGAGCTCCTCCCGGATCGCGGCGTGGTTCTCGATGATGCCGTTGTGCACCACCGCCACCTCGTCGCCGCACACGAGCGGGTGCGCGTTGGTCTCGTTCGGCGCGCCGTGCGTGGCCCAGCGGGTGTGGGCGATGCCGGTGAAGCCGGCGGGCGGGTGCGGGCCGAGCTTGGTCTCGAGGTCCGCCACCTTGCCCGCCGTGCGCACGCGCTGCAGGCCGCCGTCGCCCACGACGGCGAGGCCGGCCGAGTCGTAGCCGCGGTACTCGAGGCGCCGCAGGCCGTCCATCAGGATGGGGGCCACGTCGCGCCGCGCGACCGCGCCGATGATGCCGCACATGCCGTCCGCCCTCCCGCCGCCGCCCGCTAGCCGCCGCCGTCCGCGCCGCCGCGGTCATCGCCGTCGCCGCCTCCACTGCCGCCGTCCTGCGCCGCGCCGCCGCGGTCATCGCCACCGCCGCCACTGCCACCGCCGCTCGGTCGCTTCCAGCGCGGGACCGTGGTCTGCCGGCTGCGGGTGAGCGTCAGCTGGCCGGGCGGCGCGTCGCGGCTCAACGTGGACCCCGCCCCCACCGTCGCGCCCGCGCCCACCTCGACCGGCGCGACCAGCTCCACCCCCGAGCCGATGAACGCCCCGTCCCCGATGACCGTGCGGTGCTTCCCGGCGCCGTCGTAGTTGCAGGTGATGACGCCCGCGCCGATGTTGACGTCCCGCCCCACCTCGGCGTCGCCGACGTAGGCGAGGTGGTTGGCCTTCGAGCCCCTGCCGAGCCGCGACGCCTTCACCTCCACGAAGTTCCCGACCCGCGCCTCGGCGCCGATCTCGGTGCCGGGGCGAAGCCGGGCGAAGGGGCCGATGCGCGCGCCCGGCGCCACCCGCGCCCCGTCCACGATGCAGTGCGAGAGCACTTCGGCGCCGTCGCCGATGTCGGCGTCGCGCAGCAGGCAGAAGGGGCCGACGGCCACCCCCCGGCCGAGCCGCACGCGCCCTTCGAGCACCACGTCCACGTCGATGGTCACGTCCTCGTCCGCCTCCACCTGCCCGCGCACGTCGATCCGGGAAGCGTCGCGCAAGGTGACCCCGGCGCGCATGAGCGCCTCCGCCCGCCGCCGCCGGGCCAGGCGCTCCGCCGCTTCCAGCTCCACCCGGTCGTTGATCCCCAGTACCTCGTCCGCGCTTTCCGGCGCCACCGCCACCACCTCGAAGCCGTCCCGCGCGGCCATGGCCACCACGTCGGTCAGATAATACTCGCCCTGCGCGTTGTCGGCGGTGAGCGCCGCCACCCAGCCGCGCAGCGCTTCCGCCGGCGCGGCCATGATGCCGGTGTTGATCTCGCGGATCGCGCGCTCGGCGGGGCTCGCGTCCCGGTGCTCCACGATCCCCGCGACCCGGCCCGCGTCGTCGCGCAGGATGCGTCCGTATCCGTCCGGGCGTTCGAGCGCGACGGTGACGAGGGCGAGCCGCCGGGGGCCGGCCGCGCCGGCGAGCCGGCGGAGCAGGTCCGCGCCGAGGCCCGGCACGTCGCCGTAGAGCACGGCCACCCAGCGCCCGCCGGCGACGCCCGGGAGGGCTTGGGCGAGGGCGTGTCCGGTGCCGCGGGGCCGGTCCTGCTCGACCCAGTGCAGGGGAGGGGCGGGCGGCGGCGCTGCTCCCGCTTCCTCCACTTCCGCCGTCTCGCGCCCGCGCGCGGCTTCGACGACGGCGCGCACGCGCTCGTGCCGGTACACGACGTGCACCGCGGCGGGGGAAAGGGAGCGGGCGCCGTCGAGCGCCCAGGCGAGGAGCGGCCGGCCCGCCACCTCGTGCAGCACCTTGGGGAGGCTCGAGCGCATGCGCTTGCCGTCGCCGGCGGCGAGCACGACGACCTCGACTTCCATCGCGTGGGAACCCGCCGGCGGTCCGCCGGCCGCGGCCGTCAGGCCCGCCCGGTGCGCCGGCGCAGGCGTTCGAGGGCGCGCAGCTGGGCCACCGCTTCGGCCAGCTCCGCCCGCGCCTTCGCGTAGTCGATCTGGCCCTGGCGGTCGTGCAGCGCCTCTTCCGCCCGCTCCTTGGCGGCGGCCGCGGCGGCCTCGTCCACGTCCTGGGCGCGCTGCGCCGTGTCCGTCAGCACCGTCACCAGGTGCGGCTGGACCTCCAGGATGCCGCCCGAGACGTAGAACGACTCCTCGGCCCCGTCCGCCATCACCGCCCGCACCTCGCCCGGCGCCAGGGTGGTGATGAACGCGGTGTGGTTGGGCATGATGCCGACCTCGCCCTCCAGGGCGGGGGCGAACACCATCTCCACCTCGCCGGAGAAGATCTCCCGCTCCGCGCTCACGACGTCGAGCTGCGTGGTCAGCGCCATCGGCCCGGCCTCCCTCTTCCGCCTCGGCCCCGGTCCCCGCGTCCGCGTCCGCCTCGCGGCGCGCGCTTGCGGCTCCGGCTCACAGGGTCTTCGCCTTCTCGACCGCCTCCTCGATCCCGCCCACCATGTAGAACGCCTGCTCGGGCAGGTGGTCGTACTCGCCCTCGACGATGGCGCGGAAGCCCGCGATGGTGTCGCGCAGCGACACGTACTTGCCGGGCGAGCCCGTGAACACCTCCGCCACGAAGAACGGCTGCGACAGGAAGCGCTCGAGCTTGCGGGCGCGGGCCACGGTCAGGCGGTCGTCGTCGGAGAGCTCGTCCATCCCCAGGATGGCGATGATGTCCTTCAGCTCCTTGTAGCGCTGCAGGGTGCTCTGCACGGCGCGCGCCACGTCGTAGTGCTCCTGCCCGATCACCAGCGGGTCGAGCTGCCGGCTGGTGGAGTCGAGCGGGTCCACCGCCGGGTAGATGCCGAGCTCGGCGATCTGGCGCGAGAGCACCACGGTCGCGTCCAGGTGGGCGAAGGTGGTGGCTGGCGACGGGTCGGTGAGGTCGTCGGCCGGCACGTACACGGCCTGGATGGAAGTGATGGAGCCGGTGCGGGTGGAGGTGATGCGCTCTTGCAGCACGCCCATCTCCTCCGCCAGGGTCGGCTGGTAGCCCACCGCCGACGGCATCCGCCCGAGCAGCGCCGACACCTCCACCCCGGCCAGGGTGTAGCGGTAGATGTTGTCGATGAAGAGCAGCACGTCCCGCCCCTCGTCGCGGAAGTACTCCGCCATGGTGAGCCCGGTCAGCGCCACCCGCAGCCGGTTGCCGGGCGGCTCGTTCATCTGCCCGTAGACCAGGGCCACCTTGTCGAGCACCCCGCTCTCCGTCATCTCGTGGTAGAGGTCGTTGCCCTCGCGGGTGCGCTCCCCGACCCCGGCGAACACCGAGTAGCCGCTGTGCTCGATGGCGATGTTGCGGATGAGCTCCATCACGCACACCGTCTTGCCCACCCCGGCGCCGCCGAACAGCCCCACCTTGCCGCCCTTGGCGAAGGGGCAGATGAGGTCCACGACCTTGATGCCGGTCTCCAGCAGCTCGACCGTGGCGGCCTGGTCGGCGTAGGCGGGGGGCTCGCGGTGGATGGGCCAGCGCTCTTCGGCGCCGATCTCGCCCGCATCGTCCACCGGCTCGCCCAGCACGTTCATGATGCGCCCCAGGGTCTTCTCGCCGACCGGGGCCGTGACCGGCTCGCCCGTGTTCGTCACCCGCAGCCCGCGCTGGAGCCCGTCGGTGGAGCCCATCGCGATCGCGCGCACCACCCCGTCGCCCAGCTGCTGCTGCACCTCCAGGGTGAGGCCTCCCTCGTCGAACTTCAGCGCGTCGTAGACCTTGGGCACTTCGCGGCGCGGGAACTCGACGTCCACCACCGCCCCGATGATCTGCACGACCTCTCCACCGCTCATCTGTTGAGTCCTCCGTCCCGTCGTTCCGTTGCGTTGCGTTTCGTCCCCCGGCCCTGCCGGCTGGCCGCCGTCACACCGCGGCCGCGCCGCCCACGATCTCGGAGATCTCCTGCGTGATCGCGGCCTGCCGGGCCTTGTTGTACGCCAGGTTCAGCTCGTCGATGAGCTTGCCCGCGTTGTCCGTGGCGGCCTTCATCGCCACCATGCGCGCCGCCTGCTCGCTGGCCCCGTTCTCCATCACCGCCTGGTACACGAGCGACTCCACGTAGCGCACGAACACCCGGTCCAGCACCTCCTGCGCATCGGGCTCGTACAGGTAGTCCCAGTGGGTCTCCAGGCTCTCGGCCTCGGCCGGCACCAGCGGCAGCAGCTGCTCCACCTGGGGTCGCTGCGTCATCGAGTTCACGAAGTCGTTGTAGGCGATGTACACCCGGTCCAGCCGCCCCTCCTCGTAGGCGTCGAGCAGCACCCGCACCACCCCCACCAGGTCCTCCACGCGGGGCTCGTCCCCCAGGTGGGTGGTCTGGCCCACCACGTTCGCCCCGACGCGGCGCATGAACATGGCGCCCTTGTTGCCGATGACGCAGGTGTCGATCTCGAGGCCCGCGTCGCTCCAGGCGGACATCTCGCGCACCAGGGTGCGGAAGAGGTTGATGTTGAGGCCGCCGCAGAGCCCCCGGTCGGTCGACACCACCAGCACCCCCACCCGGCCCGGCTCGCGCTCGGCCATGAACGGGTGCCGGTACTCGGAGTGGGCGTGCGCGATGTGGGCGATGACCTGGCGCATCTTGATGGCGTAGGGCCGCGCCGCGTTGCGTCGCTCCAGCGACCGGCGCATCTTGCTCGCGGCCACCATCTCCATCGCACGCGTGATCTTCTGCGTGTTCGCGATGCTCTTGATCTTGGTGCGTATTTCTTTCGCCGCAGCCATGTCCGATCCCGCTCCCGATCCCGCCTCTGCTCGCCGCTCCCCGCTCCCCGCCCGCGCTACCAGGCGTGGCTGGACTTGAAGCCGGACACCGCCTTCTCCAGGGCCGCCTCGATCTCGTCGTCGAACTCCCCGGACTCGTCGATGCGGGCGAGCAGGTCGGCGTGCTCCGAGCGCATGAAGGCGTGCAGGGCCTCCTCGAAGCCGGCGATCTTGTCGAGCGTCACGTCGTCGAGGTGCCCGCGGTCCACCGCGTAGAGGCTGAGCGCCATCTCCGAGATGCTCATCGGCGAGTACTGCTTCTGCTTCATCATCTCGGTCACCCGCTGGCCGCGTTCGAGCTGCTGGCGGGTGGTCTCGTCGAGGTCGGAGGCGAACTGCGCGAACGCCGCCAGCTCGCGGTACTGGGCGAGGGCGAGCCGCACGCCGCCGCCGAGCTTGCGGATGATGTTGGTCTGCGCCGCTCCGCCCACCCGCGACACCGACAGGCCGGCGTTCACGGCGGGGCGGATGCCGGCGTTGAAGAGGTCGGTCTCGAGGAAGATCTGCCCGTCGGTGATGGAGATGACGTTGGTCGGCACGAAGGCCGACACGTCGCCCGCCTGCGTCTCGATGATGGGCAGGGCGGTGAGCGAGCCGGTGCGGCCCTTGACCGCGCCGCCGGTGCGCCGCTCCACCTCCTCGGCGCTGATGCGCGCGGCGCGCTCGAGCAGCCGCGAGTGCAGGTAGAAGACGTCGCCCGGATACGCCTCGCGGCCGGGCGGACGGCGCAGCAGCAGGGAGACCTGGCGGTACGCCCACGCCTGCTTGGTGAGGTCGTCGTAGATGATGAGCGCGTCCTCGCCGTTGTCGCGGAAGTACTCGCCCATCACGCAGCCGCTGTAGGGCGCGATGTACTGCATGGCGGCGGACTCGGCGGCGGCGGCGGCCACCACCACCGTGTGCTCCATCGCCCCGTGCTCCTCCAGCTTGCGCACCACGGCGGCGATGGACGAGTTCTTCTGCCCGACCGCCACGTAGATGCATTTGATGCCGGAGTTCTTCTGGTTGATGATGGTGTCGATGGCGAGCGCGGTCTTGCCGGTCTGGCGGTCGCCGATGATGAGCTCGCGCTGGCCGCGGCCGATGGGGATCATGGCGTCGATGGACTTGAGCCCCGTCTGCACCGGCTCGCTGACCGAGCGGCGGGTGATGACCCCGGGCGCGATCTGCTCAATGGGCGAGCGGGCTTCGGTCTCGACCGGGCCGCGCCCGTCGATCGGCTCGCCGAGCGCGTTCACGACCCGTCCGAGCACCCCGCGCCCCACCGGCACTTCCAGGATGCGCCCGGTGCAGCGCACCACGTCGCCCTCCGACAGGTGCTCGTAGTCGCCCAGCACCACCGCGCCCACCGAGTCGCGTTCGAGGTTGAGCGCGAGGCCGAAGGTGTTGCCGGGGAACTCGATCATCTCGCCCTGCATCACGTCGCTGAGGCCGTGCACGCGCGCGATGCCGTCGGTGAGGGTCACCACGCTCCCTTCGGTGCGCGTCTCCGTGCGCACCTCGAAGCTTTCGATCCGCTCGCGGATGAGTTCGCTGATTTCCGTCGCGCTGAGTTTCATTTCCTGACTCCGCAGTTCCGGCCGCCGGGAGACCCGGCCCGGCCGGCGCCATTCAGACGAGCTCGTGCTCGAGCTCGCGCAGCCGCCCCTTGAGCGAAGCGTCGATCACCGCATCCCCGATCCGGATCACGACCCCCCCCAGCAGCGATTCGTCCACCGCCGTCTCCAGCGTCACCTCGCGTCCGAGGCGCCGGCCGACGGCCGCGCCCAGCCGCTCGGCCTGGTCCGGTTCGAGCGGGAAGGCGGACACGATGCGCACCGCGCTCCGCCCGGCGCGCCGGCTTCGCTCCTCCTCGAACTGCCGGGCGACGGCCGGGCCGAGCGCCAGCCGGCGGCCTTCGCCGAGCACCCGCACGAAGTTGGCCATGGTGTCCGACAGCCCGCTCCGGCAGACGTCGAGCACCAGCGCCGTCAACCGGTCCGCCGGCACGCGCGGGTCGGCGAGCGCTCCTGCGAGCGCCGCGTCGCCCGTCACCGCCGCGATGAGGCCGAGCCCCTCGGACCAGGCGTCGGTCGCGCCCTCGCGTTCCGCCTGGCGGTACGCCGCCTGGGCGTAGGGCCGGGCGAGAGTGGCAGAATCGTCCACGGGCCGCCGCCGCTAGAGCTCTTCGTAGAGCTGCCCCAGCAGCTCTGCGTGCCGTCCGGCGTCGATCTCGCGCCGCAGCAGCCGTTCCGCGCCCGCGAGCGCGATCCGCCCCACCTCCTGGCGCAGCCCCTCGCGCGCGCGCAGCGACTCCTGCTCGATCTGGGCGTTGGCCGCCGCCAGCAGCCGGTTGCCTTCGGTGCGCGCCGCGTCCTTCGACTCCTCCACGATCTCCTCGCCGCGCCGCTGCGCCTGGGCGACGATCTCGCTCGCCTGCTCGCGCGCCTCGCGCAGGATCTCGGCCGAGCGCTCCTCCGCCCGCGCCGCTTCCTCGCGCCCCTGCTCGGCCGCGGCGAGCCCGTCCGCGATGCGCTGGCGCCGGTCCTCGAGCGCGCCCAGGATCGGCTTCCACAGGAACTTCGCCACGAACAGCACGAGCACCAGGAAGGTGCCCATCTGCCCGATGAGGGTAAGCGTTACGTTCACGGTCGTCCCCCTCGCTCGCGGGCTCCGCCGAGGGAGCCGCTCTCGCCGCGCCGGTATCCCGGCCCCGCGCCCGTGCCCACGCCCGCACCTGCACCCGCGCCCGCCCGCCGCAGGACGCCGCCGCCGTGGCGGCGCCGCCGCGAGTGGACGGGCGGCGGGCCGTGCCCCGCCGCGCGCTTCAACCGCCGAGCGCCGCCTGCGCCGCCCCGATGAAGGGGTTGGCGAGGATGAGCCACATGGAGATCCCCAGCACGATCATGGGGAACGCCTCCATGAGGCCGCCGGTGAACAGCATCTGCCCCAGCAGCTGCGGGCGCAGCTCGGGCTGGCGCGCGATGCCGTCGATGTAGCGCCCGCAGATGAGCCCCCAGCCGAGGGCCGAGCCGAGGCCGGCCGCGGCCAGGATGATGCCCACCCCGATCGCGGTGGCGTAGTAGATCGACGCGATGTGGACTGCCTCCATGATTGGTTTCTCCTCGAAGTCGCGGTGGTGATGGATGGTGTGTGTGTGTGTGATGCCTGCCGCCGGCCGCTCAGTGGTCTTCCTGGTACGCCAGGGAGAGGTAGACGATCGACAGCAGCATGAAGATGAACGCCTGCAGCGTGATCACGAGGACGTGGAAGATGGCCCACGCCCCGCCCGGCACGAACTGCGCCCAGAACGGCAGCAGGGCGATCAGGATGAACAGCAGCTCGCCCGCGAACAGGTTCCCGAACAGCCGCAGGCCGAGGCTCACCGGCTTCGCGATCTCCTCGATGAGGGTCATGGCGATGTTCACCGGGAACAGCGCGATGCCGAAGGGGTGGGTGAGGAACGTCTTCACGTAGCCCCACGACCCGCGCTGGCGCACGTTGAAGCCGATGATGAGCAAGAAGATGGCGAGCGACAGCCCGAACGTGGCGTCGAGGTTGGTGGTGGGGACCACCTTGAAGTAGATGTGGGCGTTGGGGTCCATGCCGAAGAAGACGACGGCCGACAGGTGTATCAGCTTCGGCACCAGGTCCACCGGGATGAGGTCCATCAGGTTCATCAGGAAGACCCACAGGAAGATGGTGAGCCCGAGCGGCCCGACGAGGCGGTTCGGCCGCGGGAACACGTCCCGCACGAGGCCGTTCACGAACTCGACCAGCAGCTCCAGCACGTTCTGCAGGCCGCGCGGGTCGTCGGGGTCGATGCGCCGCCCCACCCGCCAGGCGATCAGCATGATGACCCCCGCCAGCAGCGCGCTGACGAGGAAGGTGTCGAGGTAGAACACCGTGAAGTCGATGAGCCCCGACGGTTGGTGCGTCTCGGGGTCGCACCCGAGGCACAGGTTCGTCAGGTGGTGCTGGATGTACGTGACCGGGTTGTCGGTCGCGGGCGCACCGCCCGCCGCACTCGCATCAGCCAACTCTACCGACTCCGGTTGCCGTGCCGTCTCCGGCGGCCCGCCCCGCGGCCCGCCGCCCCGTCCCTATCGCCCTATCGCT
>CAZSPS010000137.1:0-3839 GCA_964608875.1 uncultured Ectothiorhodospiraceae bacterium | reverse complement strand
GCCGGGCCGATCGACGGGTCCGACGCAGGGAATGAGGTCGATGCGGATCTTCGGAAGGAAGGCGGGGAGCCGCGCGGAGGCGGCCGGGGCCGCCGACGTCTTCACCGCGCCCGAGCGCGAGCGCGTCGAGGCGCTGTGGCGCCTGACGGCGCTCCCCCGCGCGGAGTTCGACGCGACCTACGGCGCGATGCTGGGCGGGTTCTGGCGCTACGCCGCACGCGCGCGGGGCGAGGCGTGGGCGGCCCTGAGACGCGAGACCCTGGTCTGCGCGGTCGCCGCGCTACGCACACGCCAGGCGCGGGTGCTGCCCCGCTTCGCCGCGGCCGAGGACGCCGCCCGGCTCGCCGAGGTGATGAGCTTCGCGCTCGCCGCGGCCGTGGTCGCCGAGCGCTTCGCCGCGGACGCGGGCCGGGCAACCGCACCCGGCTGGCGCCCGCTCACCGACGACGTGCCCGAGACCACCGCGCTCGCGGGCGAGGCCCCGCCGCGCCCCTTCGGCGCCCTGCTCCTCGCCCGGCTCGCCGGCGAGGCCGGGCTCGGCTGGCTCGGCCAGGAGCCCGCGGCGCTGCGCGCCCTCGCCGCCTACTTCGGCGACGGCCCGAGCGAGCTTCGCGCGATCGCCTGCGAGGCGGAGCGCCGGATCGGCCTCCCGCTCGATCGCGGCCCGCCCGCGTCAGTCCCCGACGGGCCGCCGGCCGAAGAAGGCGCGGCGGGCCGCCCGGTCGCCCCGCAGCCACAAGCCGCGCCCGCCGACCCCGAGCCCGCCCCCGCGCGTGAACCGCCGCCCGCGATCGGCGGCGAGGGCGCGGGCTGGGAGTGGATCAACTGGGTGCGGGTGGGCTTGCGCGACGGCTCCGTCGCGGTCAACGCCGCCGGCGCGTGGCTGCACAACATCGCCGGCGAGGCGTACGTGGTGACCCCGGCTGGCTTCGAGGCGTTCGCCGCCGCGCGCGATCTCGCGCCGGCCACGATCCGCAATCGCGTGGTCCGGCTCGGGCGCCACCGGTCGCGCGCGTCTTCCTCGGGGGCGGCCAACGTCTTCCGCGCCGTGCTCGCCGACAGGAGCCGCGTCCAGGGCATGGTGTTCCCCGGGGAGCTCATCTGGGACGACGATCCGCCGCCCCGGTCAAGCGCCTCGCTGGTCGGCAAGGGCCGGTGATCGGCCCGAAGCCGGCCACGCCTTCGCACCGTGGCCGCGCCCCGCCCCTTCGGTCTTCAAGGCGGCTCAGGGCCAGAGATCGCCGAGGCTGAACGTCACCGCGTCGAAGGGACGGATGCAGACGGGATCGTCGTCCCTGGCGCTTGCGATCGGCACCCACCGGCCGTCGCGCAGCTCGAATGCTTCCAGGGCGCGATCCACCGGATCGACGAGCCACAGGTGCGCGACGCCTTCGCGGGCATACACCGGGCGCTTGCCGTGGAGGTCGAGCCGGCGGGTCGAGACGGACGGCACCTCGCATACCCAGTCCGGCGCAAGGGTGACGTACGCGGTCTCGGGGTAGTCCGGCATCCGCTCGCGGCGCCATCCGGCGAGGTCCGGAACCAGGATGTCTTCGCCAAGATGCAGCTCCGGCTCGTAGATGATCCACCATCCGCCGGGACCGCCGATCTCGTCATGGTAGGGATTGCCGATCCTTCGACCCAGCACCGAGCTCGCCAGCGCATGGGGCGCCGCCGGTCGCGGATGCGTGTGGAGAGCGCCATCGACGATCTCGGCGACGCGATGGGCGGGCGCGTCGAGCACGTCCTGATAGGTGGCCCGCGCAGGGCCGGGAGTCGGCTCGGGGTTGCGAGGGGATGTAGGCATGCCGGTCATTCTGGTTCCTGTGCAGGGTCCTGTCGACACCGCCGGCGCATGGGAAACGCGCCGCCCCCGGCCGTCGCCTCCGCCCCCGCCGCCACGAGCTCGTCCGCGCGCCGGGCGACAGGTGCGAAGGGGGAGGGCCGCCCGGCTACAAGAGCTTCGCGGTCACGTACGCGGCGACGATCGTCGCCACGATGAGGACGAACACCTTGGCGCCGAACCACCCGTGGCTCCGCAACCCGACACCGCTCTGCGAGTGATTACGTCCGCACGACATGATCGCCTCCTATCGCCAGTACAGAGTCCCGGTCGGCCTCACGCCGGCCCGCATCGCATTGTCGTCGAATCGCCGCGCTCCGGCCATTCGCTTCGCCGCTCCCGCGCGGACCCTTTCAAACTCCGCGGGCGCTTACCCGCCGGATAAGAGTTTTCCGCTCGCAGCGGCGCGGAAGCAGCGGCTACGATTCGCTCGCTTTGTTGCCGATTCCTCGGCGTGGCCGCGCCGCGAACGCGGCGTGAAGCAGGGGCCGGCGAAAGCCGGCGTGTTGCAGAGACCGGTCCCCGCGCCGGAGTCCATGATGGAGACGACTGCATGAGCAGGGCCGGAGAGCGGAGGAGCGACGGCAAGGCGGCCTGGGAGCTTCGCAAGCTCCGGGCCGAAACGGAGATCGCGGAGCGCCAGTTGGCGGAGATGCCCATGCGACGGCTGTTCGACATCGTGAGGATGTCCGTCGCCATCGTCGGGGTTATTATCGCGATGATCCTCATGTTCCAGACCATCGGCCTGCTCGCTTGAGGAGGTGGCCATGTGGGAGACCAAGGAAACCCTCGAGGGCGGGCTGCGCATCGACCGCATGTGGTGGGCGGCCGTCAAGGTCGGCGCCATCGTCGCGGTGAGCGTGCTGATCGCCATCGCGATCGCGCTCGCATTCCTCTGACTACGCCCTCGGGCGGCCCTTCCCCGGAGGGCCGCCCGAGACATCATCCGGAACGAGGGGAGTTCCGCGGCTCCATCCATCGCAGCTCCTGAGCACCCGCGGGTGATCCTGCAGAAGACGCTCGGGCACGACACCGGCCGCTGACTCGCCACCACCATCATCCCCGCAGTACGCCAGGACCTCCGGCGAGCGACCTGCGCCGCACCGGCCGCACTAGGGATCGCCTCGACGTGCGACTGGCAGACCCCATCGTCGCGTCCCCCACCGAACCGGTCAGCATCGCCGCGCTCGGCATGATCTGACGGGTTCGCCAGTGCCGAGCGCATTCGTCCAAGCGGGAGCCCGCGCGACGGGCCGCGCGGCCGGGCACGGGTTCGATCGGCCCGCCAACGGAGCCGCGGGCATGAGGAGAACGCGCCGTCTTCGATCGACGCGGGAAGGAGGCGGGAAAGGCTCGGCGGTGGTCGGGAAGGTCTCAGAGAACGCCTGGGGGCGTCATCCAAGCTTTTCACTTTTGTGGTACGATTTGTGGTACGATTTCTATAAGTTGTTGTTTTTATTGAGTTATTGGCGGAGAGAGAGGAAACCACACGCCACCGAAAAGCGCTTCACGCGGGGCGAGAGGGACGGACTTCCGCCGCAAAGCGCGCGCTCTGCCGGCGGAAGCGCCGGATCAGGAGCCAGGCCGCTCCGGTCATCGCGACCGCCATGCCGGCCCAGATGCCGGGTCCGCCGAAGTCCAGAACGAAGCCGAGGACCACCGCGGTGGGAATCCCCAGGCCCCAGCTCGTGGCGACGGCGATGAGCATCGGCACCGCGGTGTCCTTGAGGCCCTGCAGCGCGCCGCGCGCCGCGATCTGCACGGCGTCGGCGATCATGAAGAAGGCCGCCACGCCGAGCAGGAGGACGGCGAGATCGAGCGCCGCCGCGTTGGCCGGGACGGCCGGGTCGAGGATGAGGCCCGCCACGGATCGTCCCGCGACCCAGAACACGATGGCCGGCAGCAGCACCAGGAGGCCGGCGAGCGCGGTCGCGGTCCAGCCCGACCGAGTGAGGGCGGCGGCGTCGCGGGCGCCCTCACTCGGTCGGGCTGGACC
>CAZSPS010000136.1:0-17894 GCA_964608875.1 uncultured Ectothiorhodospiraceae bacterium | reverse complement strand
CGAGCCAGCCGCTCCCCGCCGCCAGCGCCGCCGCCAGCGACACCCCGATGAGGGCCGCATAGCCCGCCGCGGGGGAGAGCTCCGCGAGCCGCCCCCACTCCCACGCCCCCGCCGCCACGACCGCCACCAGCACGGCCTGGAACGCGGCGGGCTATGCGGCCATCATCGGGGTGTCGCTGGCGGCGGTGCTGGCGGCGGGGAGCGGCTGGCTCGTGGGGCTCGCGTGGGTGGGAGCGGCCTGGTGGCTCGCGGCGCTGGCGGCCGTGCTCCGCTTCCGTGCGCCGACGCCCGCGCGCCGTTCGCGGCTCGGCGGGGCGGCGGCCGGCTGGCTCGTGCTGGCGCCCGCCGGCGCGGGGCTCGCCGCCGTATACGCCGCCCCCGGCGGCCCGGCCCTCGTCATGGCCCTGCTGGCGATCGTGTGGGCGGCGGACTCGGGGGCGTGGTTCGCCGGCCGGCGCTTCGGACGGCGGCGCCTCGCGCCCCGCGCGAGCCCCGGCAAGACCTGGGAGGGAGCGGCCGGAGGGCTCGCGGCCGGCGCGCTCGCGGGCGCCGCGGCCGCCTGGTGGCTCGGCCGCCCGCGCGCGGAGTTCGTGGCGGTGGCCCTGCTCGCGGTGTGCGCGTCCATCGTGGGAGACCTCTACGAGAGCATCGCCAAGCGCCGCGCCGGGAGGAAGGACAGCGGGCGCCTGTTCCCCGGCCACGGCGGCGTGCTTGATCGCATCGACGGACTCACGGCCGCCGCCCCGGTGTACGCCGTGGCCCTCGCGTAGCGCCATGGAACCCGCTGGGGTCGCCGTCCTCGGCTCGACCGGCGCCGTCGGGAGCTCCGCGCTCGAGGTGATCGAGCGCCATCCGGAGCGCTTCCGGGTGGAGGCGCTCGCCGCCCGCTCCAACGTGGAGAAGATGGAGCGCCAGTGCCGGCGCCACGGCCCGCGCTTCGCGGTGCTGGCCGGGGAGGAGCCGGCGGCGGAACTCCGGCGCCGGCTGCGGGACACCGGCACCGAGGTCCTGGCCGGAGCCGCGGCGCTGGAGGAGGTGGCCGCGCGCCCCGAGGTGCGCCACGTGCTGGCCGGCATCGTCGGCGCGGCCGGCCTCCTGCCGACCCTGGCGGCGGCCCGCGCCGGCAAGCGCATCCTGCTCGCCAACAAGGAGGCGCTCGTCATCTCGGGCCGCCTCTTCATGGACGCGGTGCGCACCGGCGGGGCCGAGCTCATCCCCATCGACAGCGAGCACAACGCCGTCTTCCAGTGCCTGCCGCCGGACCGCGCGCTGCGCGCCGGGGTGCGGCGCATCCTGCTCACCGCCTCCGGCGGGCCGTTCCACCGGCGCGCGCCGGGGTCGCTCGAGGACGTGACCCCGGAGGCGGCCTGCGCCCATCCGAACTGGGAGATGGGGCCCAAGATCTCGGTGGACTCGGCCACCATGATGAACAAGGGGCTCGAGGTCATCGAGGCGTGCTGGCTGTTCGAGACCGTGCCGGACCGGGTCGAGGTGGTGGTCCACCCGCAGAGCGTGGTGCACTCCATGGTCGAGTACGAGGACGGGTCGGTGCTGGCGCAACTCTCGACCCCGGACATGCGCACCCCCATCGCACACGCCCTGGCGTGGCCCGGGCGCATCGACCCGGGGGTGGCGCGGCTCGACTTCACGAGCCGCATGCGGCTCGACTTCGAGCCGCCGGACTTCGCGTGGGCGCCGTGCCTTCGCCTGGGCTACGAGGCGGCGCGCGCGGGCGGCACGTCGCCGGCCGTGCTCAACGCCGCCAACGAGGTCGCGGTGGGCGCCTTCCTCGCCGGGCGCGCGGCGTTCGACGCCATCCCGCGGGTGGTGGAGGAGACGCTCGGGCGCCGCACCTCGCGCGCGGCCGACAGCCTGGGCGCGATCCTCGACGAGGACGCGGCGGCGCGCGAGATCGCCGCCGCCCTCATCGGTTGAGCGGAAGCGGAGGAGGCGGAGGGAGATGGAGGCGCTGACGGGGTTCGCGACGTCCCTTGCGGCGTTGATTGCCGCCATCGGCATCCTGGTGACGGTGCACGAGTTCGGCCACTTCTGGGTGGCGCGGCGCCTGGGGGTGAAGGTGCTGCGCTTCTCGGTCGGGTTCGGGCGGCCGATCTGGAGCCGGCGGGCGGCGGACGGGACGGAGTACGCGATCGGCGTCCTGCCCCTTGGCGGGTACGTGAAGATGCTGGACGAGGAGGCGGAGGACGTCCCGCAGGAGGAGCTCGAGTACGCCTTCAACCGCAAGCCGCTGCGGGTGCGCGCCGCCATCGTGCTCGCGGGCCCCGCGTTCAACTTCCTGTTCGCGGCCCTGGTGTGGTGGCTGGTGTTCATGATCGGGGTCGCCGACCTGCGGGCGGTGGTGGGGGAGGTGGCGCCGGGCTCGCTCGCCGAGCGGGCCGGCCTCGGCGCGGGCGATGCGGTGGTGGAGGTGGAAGGGCAGCCGGCCCGGAGCTGGGCGGCGGTGGTCGAGGCGAGCCTGCGCGAGGTCCTCGGCCGCGATACGGTCGAGCTGCGCTGGACGCGGCCGGAAGGCGGGGCGGGGGCCGGCGCGCTCGACCTCCGGGGGGTCGCCCTCGACGATCTCGCCGGGCGGCGCTTCTTCGACACGGTGGGCATCGAGCCGGCTACCCCGGCCGTGCCTCCCCGCATCGGCGAGACGGTCCCCGGCGGGCCGGCGGCCCTTGCCGGGCTGCGCGCGGGCGACGTGGTGGTGGGGGCGGGCGGCGAGCCCGTGCGGAGCTGGGCCGAGTGGGTGCGCTTCGTGCGCGCGCGCCCCGGGGTCGAGTTCCCGGTCGAGGTCCTGCGCGGCGGCGCGGCGCTGACGCTCGCGCTCCGTCCCGATGCGGTGTCGGGGGGCGGCGAGACGTTCGGCCGCATCGGGGTCGCTCTCGACGAGCGCGCGCGCGAGGGCGCGGAGGACTGGTACGTGGTCGAACGGCTCGGGCCGTGGAGCGCGGCGGCGCGCGCGGCCGGCCGGACCTGGGAGGTCACCGCGCTCACGGTGGCCCTGCTGTGGAAGATGGTGCGGCTCGAGATGTCGTCCGAGCACCTGAGCGGGCCGATCACCATCGCCCGTTACGCGCGCGACTCCGCGAGCGGCGGCTTCGCCCGTTTCATCGAGTTCCTGGCCATCGTGAGCGTGAGCCTCGGCATCCTCAACCTGCTGCCGATCCCGATCCTCGACGGAGGGCACCTCCTGCTGCAGATCGCGGAGTTCCTCAAGGGCGGACCGCTCTCCCCGCGCGCGGTCCTGCGCGGCCAGCAGGTCGGCATCCTGATGCTCGTTGGCTTGATGGGGCTCGCCCTCTACAATGACCTCATGAGAGTGTTCGTCTGGTGATCTCGCGGCTCCCACGCTGGCTCGCGCGGGCCTGCCTGCTGCCGGCCGCGCTCGCCGCCGGGGCGGCCGCCGGGCAGACGATCCTGGTCGAGGACATCCGGGTGGAGGGGCTCCAGCGCATCTCCCCCGGACGGGTGTTCAACGACCTTCCGATCACGGTCGGCGACACTGTCGACGAGGCCGACGTGGCGGCGGCCATCAAGACGCTGTTCGCGACCGGCCTCTACGACGACGTGCGCATCGAGCGCCGCGGCGCGGTGCTCGTGGTGGTGGTGGCCGAGCGCCCCTCCATCGCCGAGATCGAGTTCGCGGGCAACCGCATCCTCAAGACCGAGGACCTGACGGCGGCCCTCGAACGGGCCGACTTCAAGACCGGGCGCACGTTCGACCCCGCCCTGTTCGACCGCACCGTCCAGGAGCTGCGCGAAAGCTACTTCTCCCAGGGCCGCTACTCGGCCGAGATCGAGGCCACGGTGACCCCGCTCGAACGCAACCGGGTGGCGGTGCGTTTCGACATCGACGAGGGCGAGGTGGCCCGCATCCGGCGCATCAACATCGTCGGCAACGAGGCGTTCGAGGAGAAGGAGCTGCTGGACCTCTTCGAGTCCTCGACCCCGACCGCGTTCTCCTGGTTCTCGAAGGCCGGGCGCTACTCGAAGCAGGTGCTGGCGGGAGACCTCGAACGGTTGCGCACGCACTACCTCGACCGGGGCTACATCCACTTCTCGATCGACTCCACCCAGGTGTCGATCACCCCCGACCGCGGCTCCATCCACATCACGATCAACGTCACCGAAGGGCAGTCGTTCCGGGTCGGTACGGTCGAGCTGGCGGGGGATCTGGTGGTCGCGCCCGATGAGCTGTTTCCGCTGGTGGACGTGCGCGAGGGCGAGGTCTTCAACCGCAGCCGGGTGACGGAGACCACGGAGGCCATCAAGACCCGTCTCGGGGACGAGGGCTACGCCTTCGCCAACGTCAACGCGGCGCCCGAGGAGCGCGAGGCCGAGGGGCTGGTGGACGTCAACCTCTTCATCGATCCGGGCCAGCGCGTCTACGTGCGGCGGATCGTGTTCCGGGGCAACCACCAGACCCGCGACGAGGTGCTGCGGCGCGAGATGCGCCAGCTCGAGGGCGCCTGGGTGGTCAACCGCGACCTCGCCCGCTCGCGGCAGCGGCTGCTGCAGCTCGGGCACTTCGACAGCGTGCGCATCGACACCGAGCCCGTGCCGGGCGCGAGCGACCGGGTGGACGTGGTGGTCGAGGTGGTGGAGCGCAGGACCGGCACCTTGCTGGCGGGGGTCGGCTACTCGCAGGAGCAGGGCGCGATCCTCGACCTGAGCCTCCACCAGGAGAACCTGTTCGGCGGCGGCAACTCGCTCTCGCTCACGTTCGACAACAGCTCGAGTTCGCGCGAGTACGCCATCTTCCACTCGAACCCCTACTACACCCCCGCAGGCATCAGCCGCACCCTCTCCGCGCGCTTCCAGGAGACCGAGGGGGCGGAGTCGAACATCGCGCGCTACACCACGGACGCCGCCCGGCTCGGCGCCAACTTCGGTTTCCCGGTGAACGAGTACGACCGCATCCAGGGGGGGCTCGCGGTGGAGCGGATCGACTTCACCGCGGGGTCCGACCCTTCGCGACAGGTCACGGACTTCGAGCGCGAGAGCGGCGGGCGGTACCTCGAGGTCCTCGGGCTCAGCCGCTGGTCGCGCGACTCGCGCGACCGCCGCATCCTGGCCCGCCAGGGCGGGCGCACCTTCCTGGATGCGGAGGTCGCCGTCCCGGGCAGCGAGCTCACCTACTACCGCCTGCGCTCCTCGCACCAGCAGTTCGCGCCGGTCTCGGAGCGGTGGACGCTGATGCTCGAGGGCGAGCTCGGCTACGGAGACGCCTACGGCGCCACGAACTCCCTGCCGCTCACCAGCCACTTCTTCGCCGGCGGGCCGCGCTCGGTGCGGGGGTTCGAGGCGAACTCGCTCGGCCCCCGCGATTCGAAGAACCTCCCGCTCGGCGGGGACCTGCTCGTGCAGGGGCGCATGGAGGGCTTCTTCGCGCTGCCGTTCGTGGACGAGTCCACCCGGCTCAGGTTGAGCACGTTCCTCGACATGGGCAACGTGTTCGAGGAAGTGGGCGACTTCGACGGGGGCGAGCTGCGCTTCTCGACGGGGCTCTCCATGGTGTGGTTCGCCGCCATCGGCGTCATCACCACGAGCTGGGGGTACCCGCTCAACGAGGAGGAAGGAGACGAGGTGCAGCGCTTCCAGTTTACGATCGGCACGACGTTCTAGGGGCGGATTGGAGATGACGAAGGGAAGGCTCGGACGGTTCGCGCTCGCGCTCGCCTGGGTGGCGGCGGCGGGGGCGGGCCATGCGGCGGCGGCGCAGGAGATCCGCATCGGCTTCGTGGACGTCCCGCACGTCCTCGACAAGGCGCCCCAGGCCGAGCAGGCGCGGGCGCGCATCCAGGCCGAGTTCGCCCCCCTCGACCAGGAGCTGCTGCGCCTGCAGCGCGAGATCCGGGCCGAAGAGGAGCGGCTGGTGCGCGAAGGCGCCATCATGACCGCGGAGGAGAGCGCGAACCTCGAGCGCGCGATCCTGTCGGGCAAGCGCGACTTGCGCCGGCGCCAGGAGGAGTTCCGGGAGGACCTCAACCTGCGCCGCAACCAGGAGCTGCAACAGCTGCAACGCCAGGTGCTCCTGGCCATCCAGGCGATGGCCCGAGCGGAGGGCTACGACCTCGTGCTGAACGAGGGGGTGCTGTTCGCCGGCAAGCGCGTGGACCTCACCGAGAAGGTGCTGGAGCGGCTCGTCGCCGAGCACGGGAAGACGGAGTAAGGCCGGGGACGATGGCCTGCGAGGGGTGGCCTCTGGGGGAGCTCGCGCGGCGTCTCGGCGCCGAGCTGCGGGGCGACCCGGAGCGGGTGGTATGCGCGATCGCCCCGCTCGGCGCGGCGGGGGAGAAGGACCTGTCGTTCCTGTCCAACCGCCGCTACCTCTCCGAGCTCGGGAGCACGGCGGCGGCGGCGGTGATCGTGAGCCCGCGCGACGCCGGCGCCTGCCCCGTCGCCGCCCTCGTCGTGGACGACCCCTATCTCGGCTACGCCCGCGCCGCCGCCGTCATGACGGGTCCGGCGGCGGTCGAGCCGGGCGTCCATCCGAGCGCGGTGGTCGACCCCGGCGCCGAGCTCTCGCCCGAGGCGAGTGTCGGCCCGCTCGTCTTCGTCGGCGCGCGGGCGCGGATCGGGGCGCGCGTGCGGTTGGGGCCGGGATGCGTGGTGGAGGAGGACGCGGCCGTCGGGGACGACACCCGCCTCGCCACGAACGTGACGGTATGCCGGGGGGTGCGGATCGGCGCCCGTTGCCTCGTGCATCCGGGGGCGGTCATCGGCGCGGACGGCTTCGGGCTCGCGAACGACGGCGGCGCATGGGTCAAGATCCCGCAAGCCGGGAGCGTTCGCATCGGCGACGACGTGGAGATCGGGGCCAACACGACCGTCGACCGGGGCGCGCTCCAGGACACCGTGCTGGGGGACGGGGTGAAGATCGACAACCAGGTCCAGATCGCCCACAACGTGGTCGTCGGCGCCGATACCGCCATTGCCGGCGGCACCATGATCGCAGGCAGCGTGCGGATCGGAGCGCGTTGTACCATTGGCGGCAGCGCGGCCATCGCCGGGCACCTCGAGATCGCGGACGGCGTGCACGTCACGGGCGGCACCTCGGTCACGAAGTCCATCGCGGAGCCGGGCAGCGCGTGGTCGTCCGCCACCCCGGCGCTCGAGAGCCGCGCGTGGTGGCGGATGTGGGCGCGCGTGCGCCAGCTCGACGACCTGGCCCGCCGGCTGCGCCGGCTCGAACGGGACGAGACGAGGAAGGAAGCCGATGGCTGAAGTCGACATCGTCGGGATCCTCGACCGGCTTCCCCACGCCTATCCCTTCGTGCTGCTCGACCGGGTGCTCGAGCACGAGCCGGGCGAGCGCGTGGTGGCCCTGAAGAACGTGACGTACAACGAGCCGTTCTTCCCGGGCCACTTCCCCGGGGCGCCGGTGATGCCGGGGGTGCTGATCCTGGAGGTCATGGCCCAGGTCACGGGCATCCTGGCGGTGGGCGCCGGCGAGAGCGGCGCGCGCTACTACATCGTGGGGGTCGACAAGGCTCGCTTCCGCAAGCCGGTCGTGCCCGGCGACCAGCTCATCGTGGAGGTCCGCCAGCGGCAGAACTCGCGCGGCGTGTGGAAGGTCGAGGCCGAGGCGCGGGTGGACGGCGAGGTCGTCGCCTCGGCCGAGCTCATGGGGGCCGTGCGGGGCAGTTGATCCATCCGGCCGCGATCGTCTCTCCGAGGGCCCGGCTCGGCGAGGGTGTCGCCGTCGGTGCCTATGCCGTTATCGGGGACGAGGTGGAGATCGGCGAGCGCACGAGCGTCGGCCCGCACACGGTGATCGAGGGGCCGGCCCGCATCGGGGCCGACAACCGCATCTACGCCTTCGGCGCCATCGGCGGCGACCCGCAGGACAAGAAGTACGACGGCAGCCCGACCCGTCTCGAGATCGGCGACCGCAACGTCATCCGGGAGTACTGCACCCTGCACCGGGGGACGCGCGGCGGGGGCGGGGTCACCCGCATCGGGGACGACAACTGGATCATGGCCTACGTGCACGTCGCGCACGACTGCCGGGTCGGGTCCGGGACGGTGATGGCGAACTGCGCGACCCTCGCAGGACACGTCGCGGTCGACGACTTCGCATCGCTCGGCGCCCTCACCGTCGTGCACCAGTTCTGCGCCATCGGCCGCCACGCCTTCACCGCCATGGGCACGGTGGTGTTCAAGGACCTCCCGCCCTACGTCACGGCCGGCGGCAACCCGGCCGCGGTCCACGGGTTGAACCGCGAGGGCCTGCGCCGGGCGGGGGCGGACGCGGAGACGATGCGGCAGCTGCAGCGGGCCTACCGCACGGTGTACCGGGAGGGGCTGCGGGCGGAGGAGGCGGTGGCGCGGCTCGAGGCGCTGCCCGCGCAGTGTCCCGAGGTCGGCGTCTTCGCAGGCTTCGTCGCCGCCTCGCGCCGGGGCATCGTGCGCCGGGGCCGGCGGTGACGGCGGCGGGCCCCGCCGTCGCCCTCGTGGCCGGCGAGATGTCGGGCGACCTGCTGGGGGCGCGGCTCATGCGGGCGATCCGGGCGCTACACCCGCACGCGCGCTTCAGCGGCATCGGCGGCCCGGAGATGGAGGCGCTCGGCTTCGATTCCTTCCTGCCGATGGAGCGGCTGTCGGTGATGGGCCTGTTCGAAGCGGCCGGGCGCTTCCTGGCGCTGATCCCCGAGCGGCGCCGGCTCGCGCGGCGCCTTTGCGCCGACCCGCCGGACGTGTTCGTCGGCATCGACGCCCCGGACTTCAACCTCTGGCTCGAACGGCGGCTGCGCGCGGCCGGCATCCCCACCGCCCACTACGTGAGCCCCTCGATGTGGGCGTGGCGGGCGTACCGCGCGGCCAAGGTACGGCGCGCCGCCGACCGCCTGCTCACCCTGTTCCCGTTCGAGGTGGACTTCTGCCGCCGCCACGGCATCCCGGCCCGTTTCGTCGGCCACCCGCTCGCGGAGGAGATCGGGGAAGGAGACCGGCGGGCGGCGCGGCGCCGGCTCGGGCTCCCCGAAGAGGGGCCGCTGGCGGCGCTCCTGCCGGGGAGCCGGATGCGCGAGCTGCGCGACCTCGGCCCCCCCCTGCTCGAGACGGCGGCGTGGCTTCGGCAACGCCGCCCGGACCTCGCTTTCGCGGCGCCGATGGCGAGTCCCGCCCTGTACCAGGAGTTCGGGCGCATGGCGGCGGGCGCGGGGCCGGACGTGAAGCGGTTCCACGGCGAGTCCCGCACCCTGATGGCCGCGGCCGACGTCGTGCTCCTCGCCTCCGGTACCGCGACCCTGGAGGCCATGCTGCTGCGACGGCCGATGGTGGTGGTCTGGCGGGGGCTGCCCGCGACGTGGCTGGTGCTCCGCTCCTGGCTCGGGCGCAACGTGCGCTTCGTGTCGCTGCCGAACCTGCTCGCGGGCCGCCGCATCGTGCCCGAGCTGCTGCAGGACGACGTGCGCCCGGAACGGGTCGGGAGCGCCGCGCTCGGCTTGCTCGAACGCGGGCTGCCGGCCGAGACGGGGTGGGAGTTCGAGCGCATCCACCGCGAGCTGCGGGGGGAGCGGGCGGGCGCGGCGCGCACGGTGCTCGAGCTCGCGGGGCCGGTGGTGGCGGCCGCGGTGGTCCTGCCCGCGCACGAGGCGGTCGAGGGCCTCGCGGACTCCAAGACGCTCTCGCCCGAACGCCGCTCCGAGCTGGCCGGGCAGATCCGCGCGCACGCCCTCGGGTGGGCGCTCGGCGAAGCCAGCGCGGCCGAGGTCGATCGGTGGAACGTACTGGAGGCGACCTTGTGCGCGATGCGAAGGGCCGTCGCGGGACTCGCCGCGCTCCTCGGCCATCCGTCGCTCGCCCTCATCGACGGCAACCGGTGCCCGCCCGGCCTGCCGTGCCCCGCGCGCGCCGTGGTGGGCGGCGACGCCACGGTCGCCGCCATCGGCGCCGCCTCCATCCTCGCCAAGGTGTACCGCGACGGCGAGATGGCGCGGCTGGACCGGCACTGGCCCCGCTACGGGTTCGCGGGTCACAAGGGCTATCCCACCTCGGCCCACCTCGAACGGATGGACCGCTTCGGGCCCTGTCCGCTCCATCGGCGCACCTTCGCTCCGGTGCGCCGCCGCTCCGGCCGGGGCGCGTGAGCGTGGACGCGGCCCGCGGCGCCGGCTTCGTGCACCTGGCGGTGCATACGGAGTACTCGCTCGCCGACAGCGTGGTGCGCATCCCGGCCCTGGTGCAGGCGGTGCGCGCGCGCGGGATGCCGGCCGTGGCGGTCACCGAGGCCGGCAACTTCTTCTCCCTGGTCAAGTTCTACCGCGAGGCCGAGCGCGCCGGGGTGAAGCCCATCGTCGGAGCGGAGCTGCAGCTCGAGTGCGGGCACGGTCCGTCGCGGGCCGTGTTCCTTTGCCGGCGTCTCGAGGGCTACCGCCGGCTCGCGGACCTCGTGTCGAGGAGCTACCTCGAGGGGGGCGGCAAGGTCCGCGCGGACTGGCTGGACGAGGCGGCGGCCGAGGAGCTCATCGTCATCTCCGGCTTCCGGGACGGGGCGGCCGGCGCCGCCCTCGCGCGCGGCGAGCCCGAGCTCGCCCGGCGGATCGCGCGCGAATGGCTCGCGCGCTTCGGCGGCGACCGCTACTACCTCGGCATCGAGCGGCTCGGACGCGAGGGGGAGGAGCGGCTGGTCGAGGAGACCGTCGACCTCGCGGCTGCGATCGGCGCGCCGGTCGTCGCCACCAACGAGGTCCGCTTCCTCGCGCCGGAGGAGTTCGACGCGCACGAGGCGCGGGTGTGCATCGGAGAAGGCCGGATGCTGGAGGACCCGGAGCGCCCGCGCCGCTATACCGCCGAGCAGTACCTGCGAAGCCCGGAGGAGATGCGCGAGCGCTTCCCGGACCTGCCCGAAGCGCTCGAGAACACGGTCGAGATCGCCCGCCGCTGCACCGTGGAGCTCGACTTCGGCGCCAACAACCTGCCCGAGTTCCCGGTCGAGCCCGGCGAGAGCGTGGACGAGCGCTTCGCCGCCGAGGCCCGCGAGGGGCTCCGGCGCCGGCTCGCCGCGAGTGTGGGCGCGGGCGCCGGCGCGGCGGTGGCTGGCGGCGCGGCGGGCGGCGGTGCGGAAGACGGCGGCGGCGTCGGGGAGGCGGCGGACCCCGGCGTCCGCTACCGCGAGCGGCTGGAGCACGAGATCCGGGTGGTATCGGAGAAGGGTTTCTCGAGCTACTACCTCATCGTCGCCGACTTCGTGAAATGGGCGCGCCGCAACGACGTCCCGGTGGGGCCCGGGCGCGGCTCCGGCGCCGGCTCGCTCGCGGCCTGGGCGCTCGAGATCACGGACATCGACCCGCTCGCCTACGACCTCCTGTTCGAGCGCTTCCTCAACCCCGAGCGGGTGTCGATGCCGGACTTCGACATCGACTTCTGCATGGAGAAGCGCGACCGGGTGATCGAGTACGTGATCGGGCGCTACGGAGAGGACCGGGTCTCGCAGATCATCACCTTCGGCACCATGGCGGCGAAGGCGGCGGTGCGCGACGTCGGCCGGGTGCTGGGCCACTCGTTCCCATTCGTGGACATGATCGCGAAGCTCATCCCGTTCGACCTCGGCATCACCCTGGAGCGCGCGCTCCGGGAGGAGGAGGGGCTGCGCGAGCAGTACGAGCGCAGCGAAGACGCGCGCACCATCATCGACCTCGCGCGCTCGCTCGAAGGGCTCGCGCGCAACGCCGGCCGCCACGCGGGGGGGATCGTGATCGCGCCGGGGCCGCTCACCCGCTACACCCCGATCTACCGCGATCCCGACGGCGGGGAGGTCGTCACCCAGCTCGACAAGGACGACATCGAGGCGATGGGGCTCGTCAAGTTCGACTTCCTGGGGTTGAAGACCCTCACCGTCATCGACCGCGCGCTGTCCATGATCAACGAGGCCCGCCCCGCCGGCACGCCGCCCCTCGAGCCGGGCGCGATCCCGACCGGCGACCCCGCGACCTACGAGCTCATCCGTTCGGGCGCGACCACGGGGGTGTTCCAGCTCGAATCGCGGGGCATGCGCGACCTGGTGAAGAAGCTGAAGCCCGGCCACTTCGAGGACATCGTGGCCCTGCTCGCCCTGTTCCGCCCCGGACCCCTCGGGTCGGGGATGGTGGACGACTTCATCGCGCGCAAGGAGGGGCGCGCGGACGTGAAATACCCCCATCCGGACCTCGAGCCGATCCTCGAGCCCACCCACGGCGTCATCCTGTACCAGGAGCAGGTGATGCAGATCGCGCGCCGGCTTGCGGGCTACAGCCTCGGCGACGCCGACGGCCTGCGCAAGGCGATGGGCAAGAAGCTGCCGGAGGAGATGGCGCGCGAGCGCTCGGTGTTCGTGTCCGGGGCGATCGAGCGGGACGTGGAGCCCGGGAAAGCGAACCAGATCTTCGACAACATGGAGCACTTCGCGGGGTACGGCTTCAACCGCGCCCACTCCGTCGCCTACGCCCTCATCGCCTGCCAGACCGCGTGGCTCAAGCGCCACCACCTGGCCGTGTTCATGGCCTCGGCCCTGACCGCGGACGTCGACCACCCGGACCGGCTGGTGACGCTGCTGGACGAGTGCCGGGACCTCGGGCTCGAGGTGGAGCCGCCCGACGTGAACCGCTGCGGGTGGATGTTCGAGTCCGGGGGGCCGGAGCGGGTGCGGTTCGGGCTCGGCGCGATCCGGGGGGTGGGGCGCAACTCGGCGGAGGTCGTGATCGAGGCGCGCGAGGCGGGTGGGCCGTTCGCGGACCTGTTCGATTTCTGCCGGCGCGTCGACCCCCGGCGGGTGAACCGGCGCGTGCGCGAGGCGCTGATCGACTCGGGCGCCCTCGATGCGCTGGGTCCGAGCCGGCGGGCGATGCGCGAGGCGTTGGAGCGGGCGATGCAGTCCGCGGAGCGCGAGGCGCGCGACGCCGAGGCCGGGCAGTCGGACCTGTTCGGGGCCGACGGCCCCGTCGTGGAGACGTGGCCGGACGTGCCGGAGTACGCGACGGAGCGGCTGCTCGCCGGCGAGCGGGACACGCTCGGCGTCTTCCTCTCCGGTCATCCCATCGAACCGCACGAGGCGGAGCTGGCGCACCTGACGGCGGGCCCCCTCGCCGGGGTCCCGCTCCAGTCGGAGGGGATGCGGCGGGTGGCCGGTCTGGTGGTCGCCGTGCGCATCCTGCACTCGCGCCGCGGGCGCATGGCGTTCGTCAAGATCGAGGACAATAGCGGGCGTCTGGAAGTGGTGGTCCATGCCGAGCTGCTGGCCGAGGACCGGGCGTTGCCGCCGGAGCGGCGGCGGCTGGGGAAGGACCGGATCGTGGTCGTGGAAGGGAAGGTGGAGGAGGACAGGGGGGAGCGTTCGCTGCGCGCCGCCGCGCTGTACGGCCTCGACGAGGCCCGCGGCCGGTTCGCCCGCCGCCTCGCCATCGGCGTGCGCGGGACGGGGGACGAGGGGCTCGGCGGCCGCCTCGAGGAGGCGCTCGCCCCCTGGCGCGGCGACGACGGATCGGTGCCGGTGCGGCTCGACTACCGGTGCCCGGCGGGGCGGGCGGAGATCGAGCTCGGCCCGGCGTGGCGGGTGCAACCGTGCGCGGACCTCCTGTCCCGGCTGCGGCAGCTGCCGGGGGCCGAAGAGGTCCGGCTCGAGTACCCGTGATGGCTTCGCATCTCGACGTGCTCGAGTTCGAGCGGCCCATCGCGGAGCGCGAGGCGCGCCTCGAGGCGCTGCGGGCCGATGCGGACGACGACCCGGAGGCGATGGAGACCGTGCGGCGCCTGGAGGCGGAGATCCGCGAGGAGACGGCGGCGGTGTTCTCGAACCTCACCTCCTGGCAGGTCGCCCAGGTCGCCCGCCATCCGCAGCGCCCCTACACCCTCGACTACGTCGAGCGCATGTTCCCGGACTTCGTCGAGCTGCACGGCGACCGCGCGTTCCGGGACGACCCGGCCGTCGTCGGGGGGCTGGCCCGTCTCGACGGGCGCGCGCTCATGGTGATCGGGCACCAGAAGGGCAGGGATACCCGCGAGAAGCTCCAGCGCCAGTTCGGGATGCCGAACCCCGAGGGATACCGCAAGGCGTTGAGGCTGATGCGGCTCGCCGAGCGTTTCCGCCTGCCCGTGCTGACCCTCATCGACACTCCCGGCGCCTATCCCGGAGTGGGCGCGGAGGAGCGTGGCCAGAGCGAGGCCATCGCCCGCAACCTCGTGGAGATGGCGCGCCTGCGCACGCCCGTGGTGTGCGCGGTGATCGGCGAGGGCGGCTCCGGCGGGGCGCTCGCCATCGGGGTCGGGGACCGGGTGCTGATGCTGCAGTACAGCGTGTACTCCGTCATCTCGCCCGAGGGCTGCGCGTCGATCCTGTGGAAGAAGGCGGAGGAGGCGCCGCGCGCGGCGGAGGCGATGGGCATCGATGCGAAGCGCCTGCTCGAGCTCGGCCTCGTCGACCGGGTGCTCCAGGAGCCGCTCGGGGGCGCGCACCGCGCCCCGGCGGAGATGGCCGCCCGCTTCGAGCGGGCGCTCGGCGAGGAGTTCGCGGCGCTCGCCGGGACCGATCCGGATACGCTCATCGCGCGCCGCTACGAGCGCCTGATGGGCCATGGCGTGTTCGTCTGAACGGCCGCCGGGGGAGGGCGCCCCGGCGCCGCCCCCGGACCCGGCCCTCGCCGTCCTCGAGGCCGTGCGCCGGGCGGCCGGCGCGCGGCCCGGCCCGTGGCGGGTCGGCTTCAGCGGGGGCATGGACTCCACCGTGCTCCTCGACGCCGCGCGGCGGGTGCTGGCGCCGGAGCGTCTCGCGGCCGTGCACGTCCACCACGGCCTGCACCCGTCGGCCGGGGCCTGGGAGGAGCACTGCCGGGAGGCCGCACGCCGGCTCGGGGTGGCGCTCGACGTGCGCCGCGCGGCGGTGTGCGCGGGCGGCGGAAGCGGAGGCTTGGAGGCGGCGGCGCGGCGCGCGCGCTACGCCGCCTTCCGCGCCGCGCTCCCCACGGGCGGCGCGCTCCTCCTCGCCCACCATCTCGACGACCAGGCGGAGACCGTGCTGCTGCGCTTGCTGCGCGGCGCGGGTCCCGCGGGCCTCGCGGCGATGCGCCCCGAGACGGAGGTGCAGGGGCTCGGCGTGGTGCGCCCCTTCCTCGCGCTGCCGCGCGCCGTGCTGCGCGAGTACGCGGAGCGGCGGGGGCTCGCATGGGTCGAGGACCCGGCCAACGCGGACCCGGCGCACGCCCGGAGCTACCTGCGCGGCGAGGTCCTGCCGCGGCTCGTGCGGCGTTGGCCCGATGCGCCCGCCGCGCTCGCGGGGTTCTCGGAGCGGGCCGGCGAGAGCGCGGCGTTGCTCGGCGCGCTTGCGGCCGAGGACCTCGAACGGCTCCAGGGGCGGGAGCCCGGAACCCTGCGCGCGCAGGCGCTCGCGGCCCTGCCTCCCGCGCGCGCGGCGAATGCGCTCCGGGCCTGGATCGCCGGCCGGCACGGGGGGGCGCCCCCTTCCAGGCGCTGGCTCCGGACCGTGATCGAGGAGGTGGCGGGGGCCGCGCCCGACCGATGCCCGGAGGCGCGGCGCGGGGGAGTGTGGGTGCGCCGCTACCGGGGCGATCTGCATACCGGGCGCACGCGGGACGAGCCGGCGCCGGCGGAGCTTCCGGCGCGCACCGCATGGCGGCTCGCGGCGCCGCTCGAGCTGCCGCACGGACGCCTCGCCGCGGTGCGCGCGTGCGGGGCGGCGGACCTCGCGCTCTCGGCCGCCCGCCTCCCGGACACCGTCGAGGTGCGCTTCCGGCGCGGCGGCGAGCGCTGCCGGCCGGCCGGCCGCGGCCATGCGAAGCCGCTCAAGCACCTGCTGCAAGAGCTCGGGGCGCCGCCCTGGACGCGCGCCGCGCTGCCGCTCGTGTTCGTCGGCGAGCGGCTCGCCTGCGTGCCCGGCCTCTTCGTGTGCGAGCCGTTCGCGGCGGGAGGGGACGAGCCCGCGTGGCGCATCGACTGGACGCCGGGCGCGGGCGCCGCGGGGTTAGCATAGGCGGCCCGGAGGGACGGGGGAGGAGCATGGGGTCGAACCGCGAGCGGGTCGCCTACCGGACGTTCGGTTGCCGGCTCAACCAGTACGATACCGAGGCGGTGCGCACGCTGCTCGAGGCGTCGGGGCGCTACCAGACGGTGCGCTCGGAGGCCGAGGTCTACGTGGTCAACACGTGCAGCGTGACGGCGCGCGCGGACGCGACGGCGCGCAAGGCCATCCGGCGCATCCACGCCGAGAACCCCGGCGCGCGCATCGTGGTCACCGGCTGCTACGCGCAGCGCGCGCCCGCGGAGTTGGCGGCGCTGCCCGGGGTGTCGCTCGTGCTGGGGGCGGCGGACCGCGGCCGGGTGGCGGAGGAGCTGGAGGACGCCCCGCGCGGCCGGACCCGCATCGCGGTCGCCCCGGTGCGCGAGGCGCGGGAGTTCCTCGAGGTCCCCATCAGCGAGATGCTCGAGCGCCGCCGCGCCTTCGTGAAGGTGCAGGAAGGGTGCGACGAGGCGTGCTCGTTCTGCATCGTCCCCCAGACCCGCGGGCGCTCGCGCAGCCGCGACCCCGAGGCGGTGCTCGACCAGGTGCGCCGGCTCGTGGACGCGGGCTATCCCGAGATCGTGGTGACCGGGGTGCATGCCGGGGACTACGGCCTCGACCTTGCGGACGCCGGGCGCCCCGGCGGCGGCGCGCGGCCCCTCGCCGCGCTGCTCGAACGCATCCTCGCGGTGCCGGGCCTCGAACGCCTGCGGCTCAGCTCGATCGAGCCCGCCTCGGTGGACGACGCCCTGGTGGAGCTCGCGGCGGGCGAGGAGAAGTTCGCCCCCCACTTCCACGTCCCGATGCAGAGCGCGAACGACGAGGTGCTCGCGCGCATGCGCCGGCGCTATACCGCGGACCGGTTCCGGCGGCTGGTGGAGCGGATCGCGGAGCGGTTGCCGGACTGCGGCATCGGCACCGACGTCATCTGCGGCTTCCCGGGCGAGACGGACGACGCCTTCCGCGACACCTTCGACGCCCTCGCCGGGCTGCCCGTGACCTACGTCCACCCCTTCGCCTACTCGCCGCGGCCGGGTTCGGAGTCCGAGCGGCGCTTCGCCGACGACGTGCCGCCGGAGGCGAAGAAGCGGCGGGTGGGGTCGCTGAAGCGCCTCTCGCGCGACAAGGGCCGCGCCTTCCGCGAGCGCCACGTGGGGCGGGTCGCGGGGGTGCTGCCGGAAGGACCGGAGGGGGTAGGGTGGACCGGCAACTACATCCGGGTCCGGATCGAGGGCGCGGACTTCGGAGCGGGCGAAGCCGCGCGTGCGGGGGTGCTCGCGGTGCGGCTCGAGCGGGTGACCGAGGACGGCATGGCCGGCTCCCTTGTCTCCGGGTGAGGGAAGGCGGGACCCGCCGCCGCCGCCCCTGCTCGAAGTGCGCTCGCTCGCCTGCGAGCGGGACGGACGCCGGCTCTTCGCCGACCTCTCCTTCTCCGTCCCGCCGGGCGGGCTGCTGCAGGTGACCGGGGGCAACGGCAGCGGCAAGACGACGCTGCTCCGCATCCTGGCGGGGCTCTTCACGGACTTCGAGGGGGAGGTGGAGCGGCGTCCGGACGAAGCGCCGCTCTATCTCGGCCACCGGCCGGGGGTCAAGTCCGGCCTCACGCTCGCGGAGAACCTGGCCTGGCTGACGGGGCTGCGCGGCGTGCGGCCCGAGGCGCGGGCGCTGGCGGAAGTCCTCGGGCGGCTGCGCTTGGCGGGCTGGGAGGACTGCCCGTGCGGACAGCTCTCCGAAGGGCAGCGCAAGAAGGTTGCGCTCGCGCCCTTGTTCCTCTGCGCCAACCGCTTCTGGCTCCTGGACGAACCCTTCAGCGCCCTCGACGCGGACGGCCGCGGCCTGTTGCGCGAGGGCATGAGGGCGCAGGCGGCGGCGGGCGGGGGGGTCGTCTTCTCCAGCC
>CAZSPS010000135.1:0-2459 GCA_964608875.1 uncultured Ectothiorhodospiraceae bacterium | reverse complement strand
ATCAGGTATTCCACGGCGGCTCCACCGCAGGCGGCGCCCCGAACGGAGGCGGGGGCGGTGCGGACGGGGACGGCGCCGCGCCGCCGCCGGCCCCGGCCCCGGCGCCGAGCGGACGCACCCCGCCGTGCAGCGCCGCCTTGGCCAGTGCGTGGACCGCGACCGGCCCGGTCAGGAGCACGAACAGCAGCAGCACCACCAGCTTCACGGCCACCGTGCCGAGGCCCGCCTGGATGACGAAGCCGAGCACGAAGAGACCCACCCCCAGCGTGTCGGTGATGCCGGCGGCGTGCATACGGGTGAAGAGGTCGGGCAGCCGCAGCAGCCCGATCCCCCCCGCCACCAGGAAGAACCCACCGGCGAGGATGCACGCCGCGCTCGGGATGTCCGTCCAGATCCAGTCCATGGCGTCCGCTCAGGCCTGCGGCGGAGAACCGGGGTCGCTCCGCCCGGCGTGCCCAAGGTCGCCGTACTCGAAGAACTTGAGCACGGCCACGGTGGCGATGAAGCTGATGAGGCCGTAGGCGATGGCGATGTCGAGGAACTCCGGCCGCCCGGCGACGAACCCGGCCGCCGCGATGAGGAGGACCGTGAGCGTCCCGAAGTTGTTGACGGCGAGGATGCGGTCGTACACGGTCGGGCCGCGCATCGCGCGCACCAGCGCGAGACACATCGCGGCCAGCACCGCGAGCGCCCCCGCCCCCGCCGCGCCCATGCCGAACGCGGTCACCGCGGGCGCTCCATGGCCGACACCCGCCGGTCCATTTCGGCCATCGCCTCCGGCTTGGCGGCGAGCAGGGTATGGACGTCGATGGCGTCGTCGTCGAGGTCGATCGACACCGTACCGGGGGTGAGGGTGATCGAGTTGGCGAAGCTCACGCGCCCGAGCAGGGTGCGCTGGGTGGCGCGCACCCGCACGGTGGACGGGCGGATGGGGAGCCGGGGGTCGAGGATGGCGCGCGTCACCACAAGGTTCGACTTCACGATCTCGACCCCGAGCCAAGCGACGAAACCGAGCCATGCCCCGGCCCGGTAGGCGAGCGGGACGGCCTCGCGGTCGGTGCGGTCCATGCGCAGCGCGAGGTACAGGGTGAGCGCGCACGAGACGGCGCCGAAAGCAAGCGGCAACGCCTCGAAGCGGTTCGAGAGCACCAGCCACACTGCGGCGAGCAGCGCGCCCAGGCGCACGGCATGCTGCGTCTCGTTCAACCTCCCCCCGGCCTCCCTCCGCTACGCTCCAGGCTAGTGTAGCGCGAAGGCGCGGGGCCGCAGCGGAGACGCCCCCCGCTCCGCTCCGGCGCCGGCCCCCCGGCCGGGCTCTCCGGATCGTCAGCCGGAACGCAACTCGCAGAGCAGCCGGTAGACCCCGACCTCCACCCCGCCGACCGCCTGCACCGTCTGCGCGGTCTCACGGGCGTCGGCCTCGCGCGCGAGATGGGCGAGCACCGCCGCCGCGATGCTGCGGTCCGGCGCACCTCGGATCCGGGTCTCCGCCGTCGGGGCGGGCGGCGGCAGCGGGGCGGGCTCCCATCCCTCGACCCGCAGCACGCGCCAGTCCCGTGCCCATACCCGGCCCTGCTCACGCAAAGCCTCGGCCGCCGCACCCGCCGCCCCGTGCTCCGCGCCCCGATCCACCCGTGCCGTGACCGCCCACGCGCCGCGGATGGCGCCCGTCTCGAAGGTGCGCCGGCATACGGTGCGGTTGGTGTCGCGGAAATGCCGCAGCACCCGGGCGGTCATCGGCGTGGGGTCGCCGAGACGCTCCAGGTACGGTCTGGAGACAAAGACCGCCGGACTCTCCCCCTCGTAGAAGGTAAGGAAACGGGGCGTCCCCGACAGCGCCTCGTACCGCCGCCCCGCGACGAAGCCGGGGACCCCGACCCGCTCGGGCAGGTGCTCCCCGAAGTACCATTGCTCGTACTCCTCGCCGATGGCGTCGTCCACGCCGTGCCAGATCGCCAGGATCCCGTCGTTCGTCATGTCCGCCCTCCGCCGTTGCGGGCGGCGCGCCGCCCGCGCCGCCACCGCCATCGTCTACGATAGCGCTTCGCGCCGCACCGTCGCGAGGGCAGCGTGGCGGCTCATCCACAAGGGAGGACGACGCATGCCGTCGGAACGGTTCGAACGGGGCCTCGAGATCCGCCGCGAGGCGCCGGAGGAGGAGCGCATCGCGCGGCGGGTGCTCGCCGCCGAGCGCTCCGAGCCGTAGGACCGCCCCCTTGTACGACGCTCTCCGGCGACGCCTCGCGCGGCTCGCCGACGCCGGCTGCGGCCCGCTCCTCGGCGCCGGGCGCAAGGGGGTCGAGAAGGAGTGCCTGCGCGCCACGGCGGACGGCGGCATCGCCACCACCCCCCATCCCGCCGCGCTCGGCGCCGCCCACAGCAGCTCGTCCCCGATGTGGCGGTACACGAAGCGGTGCAGGTCGCCGAGGCAGGCGACCACCCCGGCGCGGTCGGGGAAG
>CAZSPS010000134.1:0-13774 GCA_964608875.1 uncultured Ectothiorhodospiraceae bacterium | reverse complement strand
GCCCTCGGGTCCGGCCGCCGTCTCCGACTTCACGCTCGCGCAGGGCGAGAGCGCGGTGTTCGTGCTGCGCCACCTGAACGGCGCCCCCGGCGCCGAAGACGACTACCGGAACGCCCTCTCGGCCTCGGCCGGGAGGGCCGGAAAAGCCGGGGCCGCGCAAGCGGCAGCGGCGGAGGAGGAGGAAGAGACCGAAGAGGAGAAGGCCGAGGAGCTCTTCCGCAGGACGGTGGACTACTGGCACGGCTGGATCGGGCACTGCAAGTACACCGGCCGCTGGCGCGAGATGGTCCACCGCTCCGCCCTCGCGCTCAAGCTGATGACCTACGAGCCGACGGGCGCCATCGTCGCCGCCCCCACGTGCAGCCTCCCCGAGGACATCGGCGGCGAGCGCAACTGGGACTACCGCTACATGTGGATCCGGGACTCCGCGTTCACCGTCTACGCCTTCCTGCGCCTCGGCTTCACCGAGGAGGCGGAGAGCTTCATGCGCTTCCTGGGCTCGCTGTGCCACGAGCGCCTCGCCGACGGCGCGCTCCAGATCATGTACGGGATCCACGGCGACCGCGAGCTCGCCGAGGAGACCCTGGACCACCTCGACGGCTACCGGGGCTCCAAGCCGGTGCGCATCGGCAACGGCGCCTTCGGCCAGCTCCAGCTCGACATCTACGGCGAGCTGCTCGACGCCGCCTACCTCTACAACAAGTACGGCACCCCCATCTCCTACGACCTGTGGACCTCGCTCTCCTCGCTCGCCGACTGGGTCTGCGAGAACTGGCGGCGCCGGGACGAGGGGGTGTGGGAGGTGCGCGGCGGACAGCAGGAGTTCGTGTACTCGAAGCTGATGTGCTGGGTCGCGCTCGACCGCGCCATCCGCCTCGCCGACAAGCGCTCGTTCCCCGCCCCCCGCGAGCGCTGGCTCGAGGCGCGCGACGCCATCTACCGGGACATCATGGACAAGGGCTGGAACGAGGAGCGCCAGGCCTTCGTGCAGTACTACGGCAGCGGCTCCCTCGACGCGGCGAACCTCATGATGGCGCTCACGTTCTTCATGTCGCCGGTGGACCCGCGCATGCTCAAGACCCTGGACGCGACCCTGCTCCCGCCCGAGAAGGGAGGGCTCACCGCCAACAGCCTCGTGTACCGCTACAACGTCGACGAGACCGACGACGGCATCGAGGGCGACGAGGGCACGTTCAACATCTGCACCTTCTGGCTGGTCGAGGCGCTGACCCGGGCGGGCCGCCACGACCGCGCGCGGCTCGAGCAGGCGCGCCTCATCTTCGAGCGCATGCTGGGGTTCGCCAACCACGTCGGGCTGTACGCCGAAGAGACCGGGCCGCGCGGCGAGGGGCTCGGCAACTTCCCGCAGGCGTTCACCCACCTCGCCCTCATCAGCGCGGCGTTCAACCTGGACCGCGCCCTCGGGCCGGGGGACTAGCCGGCGAGATCGAGCCCCAGCACCTCGCCCAGCTCGCCGAGCGCGGCGTCCGGATCCTCCACCTTGATGGTCGTCATCCCGAGCTTGGCCGCGGCCTTCAGGTTCGAGCCGATGTCGTCGAGGAACGCGGCCTCGGCCGGCGCCACCCCGAGCCGCTCGCAGGCGATCTCGTAGATGCGGGGCTCGGGCTTGCGCACGCCCGCGACGCACGATTCGACGTAGGCGTCGAAGTGCGCCCGCAGCGCCTCGCGCTCCTCGTCCTTCGACTCCATCCGCCAGTTGTTGGTGAGCGCCCCCGCCTTGAGCCCGTGCGCGCGGATGCGGCGCACCGCCTCCAGCATCCGCGGCCGCACGACGGTGTACTCGGCCATCTCCATCATCATCTCCGCCGCCGACACCACGTACCCGAGATTCGCGATCTCGCCGTCGAAGATGCGGCAGAACTCGTCGAGCGAGAGCTCGCCGCGCTCGAGCCGCTGCCACGCCCCGTCCGGGCGCGCCGCGTAGTTGCCGACCAGCGCCGCAATGACCCCGGCGGGCATGCCCCGGCGCTCCTCGAACTCGCGCAGGAACTCGAGCGGCGACTCCTGGATCACCCCGCCGACGTCGAAGATGACCGCCTTGATGTCCATACCCGTCCTCAGCCCCAGCCTCAGCGGTTGCGGGCCAGCTCGCGCTTGGCGATGGCTTCCATGTGCACTTGGTCCGGCCCGTCCGCGAGCCGCAGCGTGCGGTTGGCGGCCCACCAGTGGGGGAGCAGCGTGTCCTGGCACACCCCCATGCCGCCGTGCGCCTGGATCGCGCGGTCGAGCACCCGCTGCGTGACGTTGGGCGCGACCACCTTGATCTCCGCGATCTCGTTCCGCGCCTCCTTGTTCCCCGCCTCGTCCATCTTGCGGGCGGCGTACAGGGTGAGCAGGCGCGCCTGGTCGATCTCCATGCGGCTCTTCGCGATGTCCTCGCGCAGCGACCCCTTCTCGGCCAGCGTGGCGCCGAACGCGACCCGGCCCTTGGCGCGCGCGCACATCAGCTCGAGCGCCCGCTCCGCCACCCCGATGCAGCGCATGCAGTGGTGGATGCGGCCCGGCCCGAGGCGCCCCTGCGCGATCTCGAACCCCCGGCCCTCCCCGAGCAGCAGGTTCGAGGCGGGCACGCGCACGTCGTCGAACTCGACCTCGCCGTGCCCGTGCGGAGCGTGGTCGTAGCCGAACACCGACAGCAGCCGCACCACCCGCACCCCCGGCGTGTCGCGCGGCACCAGGATCATGGACTGCTGGCGGTGGCGGGGGGCGGCGGGATCGGTCTTGCCCATGAAGATGAGGATCGCGCACCGCGGGTCGCCGATCCCCGAGGTCCACCACTTGCGCCCGTTGACGACGTACTCGTCGCCGTCGCGCACGATGCTCGAGGCGATGTTGGTGGCGTCGGAGGACGCGACGGCGGGCTCGGTCATGGCGAAGGCCGAGCGGATCTCGCCCGCGAGCAGCGGTTCGAGCCAGCGCTCTCGGTGCTCGCCGGTGCCGTAGCGCACGAGCACCTCCATATTGCCGGTGTCGGGGGCGGAGCAGTTGAAGGCCTCGGGCGCCATCGGCGAGCGGCCCATCAGCTCGCAGAGATGGGCGTACTCGTAGTTGCTGAGCCCCGCCCCGAGCTCGCTCTCGGGCAGGAACAGGTTCCACAGCCCGCGCTCGCGCGCGCGCGCCTTCAGCTCCTCGAGCACCGGCACCGGCCGCCAGCGGTCGCCGTCCGCGATCTCCTCGTGGTAGCGGGCCTCGTTCGGATAGACGTGCTCGTCCATGAAGGCCGCGACCTGGTCGAGCAGCTCCTGGGCGCGGTCGGAAAGCGGGAACAGCATGGGCGCTACCTCGGCCTCGGGTTCACATGGTCACGATGCACTTGCCGACCACCTGCCGCGCGGCGACCGCCTTCAGCGCGTCGACGCCCCGTTCGAGCGGGAAGCGGTGGGAGACGTGGGGGTTGAGCCGCCCGTCGGCGTGCCAGCCGAAGAGCACGTCGAAGTTGCGCGCGCTGCGCCGCGGGTCCTCGCGCGTGAAGCGGCCCCAGAACACCCCCACCAGGGAACTGCCCTTGAGCAGCAGGAGGTTGGTGCGGGCCTGGGGCAGGTTCTCGCCGTCCGCCGCGAAGCCCACCACCAGGATGCGCCCCTGCCACGCGATGCAGCGCAGCGCCTGCTGGAACGCATCGCCCCCCACCGGGTCGTAGATGACGTCGGCCCCGCGGCCGCCGGTAAGGGCGTTCACCCGGTCCTTGAGGGACTCCCCGGCCTCGGCGAGGGCGGTGTAGTTCACGGTGTCGCGCACCCCGTACAGATCGCCGACGGCGGCGAGCTTCGCCTCGCTGCCGCCCGCCGCGATCGCGCGCGCCCCCAAGTTGCGGGCGATGTCGAGCGCCGCCGTGCCCACCCCGCCGGTCGCCCCGAGCACCAGCACGCTCTCGCCGGGGGCGGTGCGGCCCCGGTCCACGAGCGCGTGGTAGCTGGTGCCGTAGGTGAGGGTGAAGGCGGCGCCGGTCTCGTAGTCCATGGAGTCCGGCAGGGGCACGCAGCGCGCCGCCTCGGCGAGCGTCTCCTCCTGGAAGCCGCGCGCGCCGATCATGGCGATCACCCGGTCCCCCTCGCGCACCCCGCTCTTCGCCGCCCCCGGCCCGACCCCGACGACGTCGCCCGCCACCTCGGCGCCGGGCGAGAACGGCAGCTCCGGGCGCTCCTGGTACTTGTTCTCGATGAGCAGCAGGTCGGGGAAGTTGACGCCGCACGCCCGCACCCGGATGAGCACCTGGCCTTCGCCCGGCTCGGGCCGGGGCACGTCCTCCAGCACCAGGGTGTCGGGCGGACCGTATTGCTTGCAGAGCAGCGCCTTCATGCGTTCGGTTCGAGCCTCGGGAGGTCGGGGAAGGGGGCGCAATTTACGCCATCCGCGCCGTCCCCGCCAAGCGCCGGGCCGCGCGGAGAAGGGGGCCGAGGTGGACAAAGGGCGGCGGCGCGCTATCATGCGGGGCACGAGACCGGCCCTGCCGGCCGGCAACGATGGAGGAACTCCGCGATGAAACTGTCCACCCTCATCACGACGGCCGCTGTCGGCGCGACCCTCGCCGCCGGCCTCTCCGCCCCCCGCGACGCCATGGCGGGCAAGTCCGACGACACCCTCAACTGGGCGACCACGCGCGAGGTCGCGGTCATCGACCCCTACTACAACAACGTCCGCGAGCTGGTCATCCTGGGCCACATGGTGTGGGACGGGCTCATCTTCCGCGACATCGACACCGGCGAGCTGAAGCCCCTGCTGGCGAAGAGCTGGGAGTGGAAGGGCAGCACCGCCCTCGAGTTCGAGCTGCGCGACGACGTGCGCTTCCACGACGGCACGGCCTTCGACGCAGACGACGTGGTCTACACCCTGAACCACGTCTCCCACAAGGACAGCGGCGTGCTGACCTCCCGCAACGTGAGCTGGATCCGCAACGCCGAGAAGCTCGGCGCCCACCGGGTGCGCATCAACCTCCACAAGCCGTTCCCGCCGGCCCTGGTCTACCTCTCGAACGCGATCTTCATGCTGCCGTCCGGGCACTACGACGACGCCCCGGTGAAGGCCGACGGCAAGAAGGACTACGGCGCGGTGGACCCCATCGGCACCGGCCCCTACCGGGTCACGGAGTCGAAGGCGGGCGAGTTCGTGCTGACGGAGAAGAACGACGGCTACATGTCCGGCAGCCCGAAGGGCAGCCCGCGGATCGGCCGCATCCGCTTCCGCACGATCTCGGAGATGAACACCCAGGTCGCCGAGCTGCTGACGGGCGGGCTCGACTGGATCTGGGACGTGCCCAAGGACCAGGCGGAGCGGCTCGGGGAACGGCCCGGGGTCGTCGTCGACAACGCCAAGACCATGCGCATCTCCTACATGGCCTTCGACGTGGACGGGGACTCGGGGACGTTCGCGTTCACCAACGAGAAGGTGCGCCAGGCCGTCGCCCACGCCATCGACCGCGAGGCCATCGCCCGCAACCTCGTCGGCCCGGCGTCGGAGGTGATCCACTCCGCCTGCCACCCGGCCCAGTTCGGCTGCACCCAGGACGTGCCGCGGTGGGAGTACGACCCGGACAAGGCGCGCGCGCTGCTCGCCGAAGCCGGCTACCCCAACGGGTTCGAGTTCGACATCTACGGCTACCGCCAGCGGGAGTACACCGAGGCGGTGATCGGGGACCTGGCGAAGGTCGGCATCAGGGCCAAGCTGAACTGGATGCAGTACCGGGCGCTGCGCGACCTGGTGCGCGGCGGCGAGACCCCCGTCAACCACATGACGTGGGGCTCGTACTCCATCCCCGACGTGTCGGCCATCGTCAGCCACTTCTTCACGCACGGCCCGGACGACCCGGCGAAGGACGACCTGACGAAGAAGTGGCTGGAAGTGGCCGACAACTCCATCGACGAGGCGGTGCGCGAGGAGTACTACAAGAAGGCGTTCGAGCGCATCGCGGCCAACCTGTACTGGCTGCCGATGTTCACCTACGCCAAGTACTACGCCTGGTCCGAGGACCTCGACTTCCAGCCCACCCCGGACGAGATCCCGCGCTTCTACCTGGCGGGCTGGAAGTAGCGAAGCCGTCCGGCAGGGCAAGTCCGAACCGCCCTGAGGAGGCAAGCCGAGCCTCCTCCGGGCGACGCGGGTCCGATGCTCGTCTACGCGGTGAAACGGCTCGGCGTCGCCGTCCTGGTGGCGCTGACCGTTTCCATCCTGTCGTTCTCGATGGTCTACCTCACGGGCGACCCGGCGATCGCGCTCGCCGGGGAGAGCGCGACGCAGGAGGACATCGAGAACGTGCGGCGGGTGTACGGCTTCGACCGCCCCATCGTCGTGCAGTACGGCGCCTGGCTGCTGGGGGCGCTCGGCGGCGACCTCGGCTACTCCAACTACCTCAAGTCCGACGTGGCGAGCGTCATCTCCGAGCGCCTGCCGACCACCATGCTGCTCGGCGCGTGCGCCCTCGGCTTCGCGCTCGTGCTCTCGATCCCGCTCGGGGTGGTGGCCGCCATCCGCCCCAACAGCCTCGTCGACCGGGTCGCGCTGACGGTGGCGGTGGTCGGGCAGGCCATGCCGAGCTTCTGGTTCGCCCTCACCCTCATCCTGTGGTTCTCGATCACCTGGAGGCTGCTTCCGATCACGGGCACGGCGAGCTGGCTCAACTTCATCATGCCGTCCGTCGCGCTCGGCTACTACGTCACCCCGGCGGTGATGCGCCTCACGCGCGCAGGGATGCTGGAGGTGCTGTCGTCGGACTACGTGCGCACCGCCCGCGCCAAGGGCCTGAGGCCCGGCGCCGTGCTCTTCAAGCACGCGCTGCGTAACGCCATCATCCCCGTGGTCTCGCTCGCCGCCGTGCAGTTCGGCTTCATGCTGGGGGGGTCGATCGTCATCGAGACCATCTTCGCCATCAACGGGCTCGGCTTCCTCGCGTGGGAGTCGATCCGGCGCGCCGACCTGCCGATGATGCAGGCCATCGTGCTGGTGCTGAGCGTGTTCTACATCACCCTCACCTTCCTCGCGGACATGCTCAACGCGTTCCTCGATCCGCGCATCCGGGTGTCCTGAGATGGCCGGGGACCCCCGCACCGCCACCGCCACCGCCGCCGCCGCACCCCCGCCGGCGCCGGAGGCCCCGGAGCCCTCGCCCGGCCAGCTGCTGCGCCGGCGCATGCTCGGGCACGCCGGCCTCCTCATCGGGGCCGCGGTCATCGCCACCATCTTCCTGATGGCCGTGTTCGCGCCCTTCCTCTCGCCCGGCGACCCCTACGACCAGCTCCTCTCGCGCAAGCTCATCCCGCCCGTCTGGCACGACAGCCCGAAGGCGACCTGGGAGCATCCGCTCGGGACCGACTACCTCGGCCGCGACTACATGACCCGCCTCTTCTACGGGGCGCGCATCTCCTTGCTGATCGGCTTCGCGGCCATGCTCATCTCAGGCATCATCGGCACCGTGCTGGGGGTCCTCGCCGGGTACTTCGGGGGGCGGATCGACATGGTGGTGAACTTCGTCATCACCACCCGCCTCTCCATGCCGGTGGTCCTCGTCGCGCTCGCGGTGGTGAGCCTCGTCGGCTCCTCGCTCACGATCGTCATCTGGGTGCTGGGGCTGCTGATCTGGGACCGCTTCGCGGTGGTCATGCGCAGCGCCGCGCAACAGGTGCGCAACCTCGACTTCGTGGCCTCGGCGCAGGCCGTCGGCTGCTCCACGCCGCGCATCGTGTTCACCGAGATCATGCCGAACATCACCAACGCGCTCATCGTCATCGCCACGGTCGAGATGGCGCACGCGATCCTGCTCGAAGCCGCGCTGTCCTTCCTCGGCCTCGGGGTGCAGCCCCCGGAGCCGAGCTGGGGGCTGATGATCGCGGAGGCCAAGGGCATGATGTTCTTCGACCCGTGGCTGATCGCGATCCCCGGCACGGCCCTGTTCGCGCTGGTGCTGTCCATCAACCTGCTGGGCGACGGCATCCGGGACGTGACGGCGCCGGAGAACCGGAACTGATACCGGACGAGGGGTAGGAGGACCGCCCGCCGTGAGCGAACAGCGCACCCTGGAGGTGCAGGGGCTCACCGTCACCATCCCGGTGCCGGCCGGGATGCTGCGGCCGGTGCAGGACGTCTCGCTGCACGTGGACAAGGGCGAGACCCTGTGCATCGTCGGCGAGTCCGGCTGCGGGAAGTCGCTGACCTCCCTCGCCATCATGGACCTGCTGCCGCGGAGCGCCGCGCGCACAGCGCGGCGCATCCGGCTCGCGAACGAGGACCTCGACGGCGCCGGCGAGCGCGCCATGGCCGACGTGCGCGGCAACCGCATGAGCATGATCTTCCAGGAGCCCATGACCTCCCTGAACCCGGCGTACACCATCGGCAACCAGCTCGCCGAGGCCCTGAAGCGCCACCGCAAGGCGTCGGACGCCGAGGCGCGCGAGCGGGCGGTGTACCTGCTGGAGAAGGTCGGCATCACGGCGGCGGCGAGCCGGCTCGGACAGTACCCGCACCAGCTCTCCGGCGGACTGCGCCAGCGGGTGATGATCGCGATGGCCCTCATGTGCAGCCCCGACCTCATCATCGCGGACGAGCCGACCACGGCGCTGGACGTGACCATCCAGGCCCAGATCCTGCACCTGCTGGCCGACCTGCAGCGCGAGTTCGCCATGGGGCTCATCCTCATCACGCACGACCTCGGGGTGGTGGCGCGGATCGCGGATCGGGTGTCGGTGATGTATGCGGGCCAGATCGTCGAGAGCGGCTCCGCGGAGCAGGTCTTCCGCGCGCCCGCGCACCCCTACACCCGCGGGCTCCTCGCCTGCATCCCCGTGCCCGGGAAGACCGGGAAGAGCGAGCGCCTGGGCGCCATCCCGGGCATCGTCCCCTCCCTCGTCGGCGAGATGACGGGGTGCCACTTCGCGCAGAGGTGCCCCCTCGCGCGCGCCGAATGCCGGCGCACGCGCGTGGAGATGCGCCAGGGCTCGGGAGCGGCGCACGAGTACCGCTGCCTGCTGCCGATGGAGGAGACGCGGGCGGTGCGCTACGAGGGGGCGGCGGCGTGAACGGCGCGGCGAACGGCGCGGGCGCGGGCGGCGGCGCGCGCATCCTCGAGGCGCGGGACGTGCGGCGCACGTTCCAGGTGTCCGGCGGCTTCATGCGCCCCAAGCGGCCCCTGCACGCCGTGAACGGGGTCGACCTCTCGCTGGAGCGGGGCGAGGTGCTGGCCCTGGTGGGCGAGTCCGGCTGCGGCAAGACCACGCTCGCCAAGATGATGCTGGGGCTGCTCGCCCCGACCTCGGGCCGCCTCGAGCTCGACGGACGGCCCATCGAGTCCATGGACCGGCTCACCGTCGCCCGCACCGTCCAGCCCATCTTCCAGGACCCCTACTCCTCCCTGAACCCCCGCAAATCCATCGGCAGCATCATCACCCTGCCGCTCAAGGTGCAGGGCGAGCCCGAGGGGCGGCGGGAGCGGGCAGAGGAGATGATGGAGCTGGTCGGCCTCCCGCGCCGGATGTACAACTACTACCCGAGCCAGCTCTCCGGCGGGCAGCGCCAGCGGGTGGCCATCGCGCGGGCGCTCATCAACAAGCCCCGCGTGGTGGTCTGCGACGAGCCCACGTCGGCGCTCGACGTCTCCGTGCAGTCGCAGATCCTGAACCTGCTGCAGGACCTGCGCGCGGAGCTGGGGCTCACCTACCTCATCATCAGCCACAACCTGGCGGTGGTCGAGCACATGGCGACCCGCCTCGCCGTCATGTACCTCGGGCGGATCGTGGAGCAGGGCGACGCCGGCGGCATCTTCGCGAACCCGCGCCATCCGTACACCACGGCCCTGCTCGAGTCCGTGCTGACCCCGGAGCCGGGCCTCGGCATACCGGACACCCACCTCGGCGCCGCCTATCCGAACCCGCTCGAGCTGCCGTCCGGCTGCACCTTCCACCCGCGCTGCGCACGGGTCCTCGCCCGCTGCCCCGGGGCCGCGCCCGCCCCCGTCGTCCAACCCGACGGACGCTACGTGGAATGCCACCTCTACGGCCGAGAGGAGACCGCCCCATGAGGAACGATCCGGGCAGCAGCCGCGAGGGCGCCGTCGCCCGCGCCCTCGAGTACCTCGACGGCGGCGCGTTCGAAGCCGAGCTCGGCCGGCGGGTGGCGTACAAGACCGAGAGCCAAAACCCGGAGCGCCTGCCGGAGCTGCACCGCTACCTCGACGAGGAGATCGCCCCCGCCTTCGAGGCCATGGGTTTCCGCTGCCGCAAGTACAAGAACCCGGTCGCGGGCGGCGGCCCCATCCTGCTCGCCGCGCGCATCGAGGACGAACGCCTGCCGACGGTCCTCGGCTACGGGCACGGCGACGTGATCCGGGGGCTCGAGGAGCAGTGGACCGAGGGCGAAGGCCCCTGGCGGCTCGCGCGCGGCGGCGACCGGCTCTACGGCCGGGGCACGGCCGACAACAAGGGCCAGCACACCATCAACATGGCCGCGCTGCGGTGCGTCTTGGAAGAGCGGGGCGCGCTCGGCTTCAACGCCAAGTTCCTGCTGGAGATGGGCGAGGAGAACGGCTCCAAGGGCCTGCGCGAGGTGCTGGAGGCGAACCTGGATGACTTCTCGGCCGACGTGTTCATCGCCTCCGACGGCCCGCGCATCTCCCCCCGGCGGCCGACCCTGTCGCTCGGCGCGCGGGGGGCGGAGAACTTCGACCTCGTGGTCCACTTGCGCGAGGGCGCCCACCATTCTGGGAACTGGGGCGGCCTCATCGCGGACCCGGCCATCGTCCTGGCCCACGCCATCGCCGCCATCGCGGGTCCCACGGGGCGGATCCGGATCGAGGAATGGCTGCCGCCGCCGACTCCGCCGCCGGTGAAGGAAGCGCTGGCGGGGCTCGAGATCGAGGCCGGCCCCGGAGCGCCGGAGATCGACCCCGGCTGGGGCGAGCCCGGCCTCTCCCCGGCCGAGAAGGTCTACGGCTGGAACAGCTTCGCGGTGCTGGCGATGAAGTCGGGCAATCCGGAGACCCCGGTGAACGCCATCGCCCCGTGGGCGAAGGCCCATTGCCAGCTGCGCTACTTCGCGGGCACGGATGCGCGCGGCATCCTGCCGGCGCTCCGCCGCCACCTGGACGCGAACGGCTTCCCCATGGTGGAGGTGCGGCGCCCTCCCCCGGAGAACGCGGCCGGGTTCGACGCCTCGCGCACCGACCCGGACCACCCCTGGGTGACGCGCGTGCGCCGGTCGGTGGAGCGCACGGCGGGCGAGCCGCCCGCAGTGGTGCCGAGCCTCGGCGGCTCGATCTGCAACGACCTCTTCACCGACCTGCTGGGGTTGCCCGCCATCTGGATCCCGCACTCCTACGCCGCCTGCTCGCAGCACGCCCCGGACGAGCACCTGCTGCTCCCGGTGGCGCGGAGCGCGCTGCCGGTCATGGCCGGCCTCTACTGGGACATCGGCGCCGGCGAGCCGGCGGCGTAAGGCCGCGGACGCCGCTTCGATGGGGACGGGTTGGCGCGCCCGGAGAGATTCGAACTCCCGACCGCCTGGTTCGTAGCCAGGTACTCTATCCACTGAGCTACGGGCGCGTGGCGTGAGGCGGGATTGTCCGCCCGCCCCGGCGGACTGTCAACCGGCGGCCCGCACTCCTCCCCTCCGGGCGCGGTACAATCCGCGCCGGGTATCGGGCATGGGAAGCCGTCATGTCTCCTGAGATGTACACGATCATCGGGATGGGAATCGCCATCCTCGCGTTCCTGTGGGCTCTGCATCGAGATCTCCGGAACCTGGGCGAACGGGTCGCCAGACTGGAGGGTTCGTTCGAGAGCCTGCGCGACGTCGTCGTCGGGCGCCGCCCGTCCCCACCTTCCGGCGCCGACTGAGCGCTCCGGCCGGGCTTCCTTCGAGAGAGGCGCGCAAACGCCGCCCGCGATGAAGACCTCCCGCCTGCTGCTTGCGACCGAGAAGGAAGACCCGTCCGACGCCGAGATCGTGAGCCACCGGCTCATGGTGCGGGCCGGGCTGGTGCGCCGGCTCGCCTCCGGGCTCTACACCTGGCTGCCGCTCGGCCTCAGGGTGCTGCGCCGGATCGAGGACATCGTGCGCGAGGAGATGGACCGGTCCGGGGCGCAGGAGGTCCTGATGCCCGCGGTGCAGCCGGCGGAGCTGTGGCAGGAGTCGGGCCGCTGGGACCAGTTCGGGCCGGAGTTGCTGCGCCTCAGCGACCGGCACGAGCGCGAGTTCTGCATCGGCCCGACCCACGAGGAGGTGGTGACGGACATCGTGCGGCGCGAGGTCCGCAGCTACCGGCAACTGCCGCTCAACCTCTACCAGATCCAGACCAAGTTCCGGGACGAGGTGCGGCCCCGTTTCGGCATCATGCGCGCGCGCGAGTTCCTCATGAAGGACGCCTACTCGTTCGACCTCGACGAGGAGGGCGGGCGCCGCAGCTACGAGGAGATGCGCGCCGCCTACCGGCGCATCTTCACCCGCACGGGGCTCGACTTCCGGGTGGTGGAGGCGGACTCGGGCAGCATCGGAGGCAGCCGCTCGGAGGAGTTCCACGTGCTCGCCGACTCGGGCGAGGACTCCATCGCCTTCAACGAGGCGGGCACCTACGCGGCCAACGTCGAGCTGGCGCCCGCGCCCCCCGCGCCCGAGCGCGGCCCGGCGCGGGAGGAGATGCGCGAGGTCGCGACCCCGGACGCGCACACCATCGAGGACCTCGCCCGCCAGCTCGGGACCCCGCCCGAACGGTGCCTCAAGACGCTGTTCGTGGAGGGGGCGGACGGAGGGCCGCCCGTCGCCATCGCGCTCCGGGGCGACCACGATCTGAACCTCGTCAAGGCGGGCCGGATCGAGGGGGTCCGCACCCCGGTCGCCCTCGCCGAGCCGCAGGCGGTGCGGGCGGCGGCCGGCGCCGACCCCGGCTCGGTGGGGCCGGTCGGCCTCGCCGCGCGCACGGGCGAAGGCGCGGGCGCGGTGCGGGTGGTGGCGGACCGGTGGGCGGCGGCGCTCTCGGACTTCGTCTGCGGCGCGAACCGCGACGGCTTCCACCTCGCCGGGGTGAACTGGGGCCGCGACCTGCCCGAGCCCGTCGAGACGGCGGACCTTCGCAACGTGGTCGAGGGCGACCCGAGCCCGGACGGCCAGGGCGCGCTGTCCATCCGGCGGGGCATCGAGGTGGGGCACGTGTTCCGCCTCGGACGGAAGTACAGCGAGTCGATGCACGCGGTGTGCCTCGACGAGGACGGACACGCCCGCCCCCTGGAGATGGGCTGCTACGGCATCGGGGTGAGCCGCATCGCCGCCGCCGCCATCGAGCAGAACCACGACGACGACGGCATCGTGTGGCCGGACGCCATCGCCCCGTTCGAAGCCGCCCTGCTGCCGCTCAACGCGCACCGCTCGGGGCGCGTGCGCGAGCGGGCGGAGGCGCTCTACGACGAGCTGCGCGCGGCCGGCATCGACGTGCTGCTGGACGACCGGCCGGTGCGGCCGGGGGTCATGTTCTCGGAGATGGACCTCATCGGCATCCCCCACCGCCTGGTGCTGGGCGAGCGGCGCCTCGACGAGGGGGTGATCGAGTACCGCAGCCGGCGCGGCGGCGAGACCGAGCTGGTGCCGCTCGGCGAGACTGCGGCCTTCCTCGCCGCCCGCCTGCCGCCCTCGCCCCTGCGCCGCCCGACGACGGTTCGGCTACTTTTCCTCGTCGTCAGTCGCGTCGTCGTTGCCGGCCGCGTCTTCCTCGCCGACTGCGTCCCCGCCGTTGGCCGAGAGATCCGACACGATGCCGGGGAGGTTCTTGAGCGTGCTGATG
>CAZSPS010000133.1:0-11442 GCA_964608875.1 uncultured Ectothiorhodospiraceae bacterium | reverse complement strand
GGGGAAGGCGTAGCCGCAGTTGCCGTACATCCCGGGCGCGAAGAAGCTGCGCGGCTGCTCGAACGGCAGGTAGCTGTTCGCCATCGCGCACACGTTGCCGATGTCGGTCGAGACCATCGCGTCCGGCGGCAGGCCGTCCTGGAGGGCGCGCAGCACCTGGCGCGGCGCCATCCGCTCCGGCGCGTCGGCCCGCGCGCGCTCGTTCCACGTGCTGCCCGGGTCGTCCTCCTCGTGGTCCCAGCCGGCGAGCTTCTGCAGCCAGGCCGACTTGGTGGAGGCGGCCTCGGCCCGGCGCTCGGCGCCCGCCTCGCCCGCGGAATGGCCGTCGAGCGCCTTCAGGAGCTGGCCCGCGACGGCGCCCGCGTCGCCGCAGATGGCGACGTCGACCGGCTTCGCGAGCCCGAGCATGTCGGGGTTGGAGTCCACCTGCACGATGCGCGCCTGCCCGGTCCAGTACTCGATGCCGTGCTGGGGCAGGGTGCTGAACGGGTTGAGGCGCGTGCCGAGCGCGAGGATCACGTCGGCCTGCTTGACGAGCACCATCGCCGACTCCCAGCCCTGGTAGCCGAGCGGGCCGACCGCCAGCGGATGGCTCGCCGGGAAGCTGTCGTTGTGGAGGTAGCTGTTGGCGACCGGGGCGTCCAGGCATTCGGCGAGCCGGCGGCACTCGTCCACCGCATCGCTCAGCACCACCCCGGCGCCGGCCACGATCATCGGGAACTTCGCCTCGCGCAGCATGCGGGCGGCGGCGGCCACGGCCTCGGCGTCGCCGGGCTGGCGGCCGGGGAGGATCGGCTCGGGCACCTCGACGTCGATCACTTGGCAGAAGTAGTCGCGGGGGACGTTGAACTGCACCGGCGCGGAATGCTGGCGCGCGCGCTGGAAGCACCGGCTCAACGACTCCACCATGCGCTCGGGGTGGGCCAGGGTCTCCTGGTGGCAGGTGATCTCCTCGAAGTACGGCAGCTGGCGCGTCTCCTGGAAGCCTCCCAGCCCCTGGGTCTTGGCCCCGGTCTCGGGGGTCACCACCAGCATCGGGGTGTGGTTCCAGTAGGCCGCGGCCACGGCGGTGACGAAGTTGGTGATGCCCGGCCCGTTCTGGGCGATGCACACCGCGATCTCGCCGTTGGCGCGGGTATAGCCGTCCGCCATGTGGGCCGCGCCCTGCTCGTGCGCGACGTCGACGAAGCGGATGCCGGCGCGCTCGAACACGTCGAGCCCCGGCATGAACGCCGAGCCGACGATGCCGAAGGCGATCTTCACCCCATTCACCCGCAGCGTCTCGACGAACGCTTCCTGGGACGTCATCTGCATCTTCGTGGTCCTCGTTGACTGTGTACGGCCGCCCGTGCGGCAGGTCCGGCGGGTCCGGCGCACCGGACCACCCCCGCCCTTAAGGATGCCGTTTCCCGCGCCGCGATGCCAGTAGCCCGCGCGCGCCCCCCGCAGACCCGCCGCCCGGCCGCCCGCAAGCGGTGCGCCGGGTGTCGCCCGCATCCGCGTTCGGGGGTAAACTTCCGGCCCGTGGAGCGCGCCGACGACCGGTCATCAGACACGCCGCCCCCGAAGGGGCGGGCGGGGATGTCCACCCCCGGCGTGCGGTTCGACGTGGGTCGATGGAGGAGCCCCGCCGTGTCGAAGGGACGCAGCCAGCTGTACGAGGGTCGCGCCGAGCAAGCCTACGGCGACTGGCCCCCTCCCGATCTCATCGTGTCGGACGGCGCCTACGGTGTCGGCGGGTTCCCGGGAGACCCCCGGACCCCGGACGGGCTGGAAGAGTGGTATGCCGCACACGTCGCCGTCTGGTCCGAGCGGGCGCATCCGGCCACGACGCTATGGTTCTGGAACACCGAGATCGGCTGGGCGACCGTACACCCCCTCCTGGCAAGGAACGGGTGGGAGTACGTCCAGACCATCCTGTGGGACAAGGGTGTCGGCCACATCGCCGGCAATGTGAACGGTGACACGATCCGCAGGTTGCCGACGGTCACCGAGATCTGCGTCTTCTACCGGCGGCGGCTGGAGTTCCCGGCCCCGGACGGGCCGGTATCCGCTTCAAGCTGGCTGCGCACGGAGTGGCAGCGTACCGGGATGCCCCTGTGCCGGGCCAACGAGGCGTGCGGCGTGAGGAACGCCGCCACCCGCAAGTACCTGACGCAAGACTGGCTCTGGTATTTCCCGCCGCCGCAGATGATGGAGCGCCTGGCCGCCTACGCGAACGAGCACGGTGACCCCGCAGGGCGGCCCTACTACTCGCTCGATGGGCGGCGCCCCGTGAGCGCAAGGGAGTGGGCGCGGCTGCGGCATCCGTGGAATCACGAGCACGGGCTGACGAACGTCTGGCCGCATCCGCCGCTCAATGGGACCGAGCGCTACCGGGGCGGGGGCCGCCGGGCCGCCCCGCGGGTGCACAACCCGGGGAAGAACGCGGCGGCCCATCTGAACCAGAAGCCCCTGGAGTTCATGCGCCGCATCGTCAGGACGGCCTCGAACGAAGGAGACACGATCTGGGAGCCCTTCGGAGGACTTTGCTCGGCCTCGGTCGCGGCCATGGAGTCGGGCCGCAACGCCTTTGCGGCCGAGTCCGACCCCTGGTTCGCATCGCTGGCGAAACGGCGCCTCGGCGGCTGCGCCGCGGACGGCCAGCTTCCGTTGCGGGTGTGATGCCGTGGCGACGCGCCGGACCCAGCCGCGACGGCACGAGTTCCCCGAAGGGGATCCCGTGGGGGCGCTCGTTCGCAGGGTCAGGGACGCGCTCACCGCCCTGCCGGCCTGGTTCCGGACCACGACCCGGGCCGAAGGGCTCGAAGTCGGCGACCTGTTCGGCCTGAACGCGGTGCTCGGCGGCGCGATCGAGGTCCAGGTCGTCGAAAGCCTCAATCGGATGCGCAGCGTCTGGGACCCCGGCGGCGACTGGCCTCGTCACCGCTTCGAGCGCTCTTCGCAAACGTTCCCGGACGTGCGGTTCCTGGCTCGAGAGGAGGATGGATCCTCCCACGCCGCCCTCGGGATCGAGCTGAAGGGGTGGTACCTCCTCGCCAGGGAAGGCGAGCCCAGCTTCCGGTATACCGTGACGCCCGCGGCTTGCAGCCGGCAGGACCTGCTGGTCGTCGTTCCCTGGTACCTCAAGAACGTCCTCTCGGGCGAGCCCGTCGTCTGCGAGCCGTACATCGAGCAGGCCCGCTACGCGGCCGAGTACCGGAACTGGTGGTGGACGAACGTCAGGGAGACGGACGATACGCCCGAGCAGCGGCAGGTCGGCGCGCCGGACGAGGAAGTGCGCCCCTATCCGGCGCCGAAGAGCAGGATCGCCGATCGGGCGATGAAGGACGGAGGGAACAATTTCGGCCGGATCGCGCGGACGCGGGGCCTGATGGACGACTACACGGCATCCATGCGGGCGCGGCGGATCGCCGGCATCCCGGCCGAGCACTGGATATCGTTCTTCAGGCTGCACGCGGAAGCGAAGGATCCGGCTGCGATCGTCGAGCACCTGATGCGGGACTTGCGCCGGCGCGGGCTGGAGGAAGAGGCGGCGGCCGACGTCGCGGAGGCGATCTCCCGGATCGTCGAACGCTTCGAGTAAGGCTGCCCCGGCTTTGGGGGGCGGTCCGCCAAGCCGGGGGCCGGTTGCGGACGGCGGGCGGCGGCTTACACTGTCGGGGGCGGATTTCCGGAACGCACGGTGAGGCGGGCGATGCGATGACGATGCAGAGAACTCCCCTGCTCATGTCGACCCTGCTCGAGCGCGGGGCGTGGATCGCGCCCGATGTGGAGATCGTGAGCCTGACCGCGGACGGCGCGCACCGCCGCACCTACGCCGACGTGCGGCGGCGCGCGGCGCAGCTCGCGCACGCGCTCCGCGACTTCGGCATCCGGCACGGCGACCGGGTGGCGAGCTTCATGTGGAACAACACCCGCCACCTCGAGCTCTACCACGCGGTGCCGTCGATGGGCGCGGTGCTCCACACGCTCAACATCCGCCTCGGCGCGGGCGACCTCGAGTACATCGTCAACCACGCCAGCGACCGCATCGTGTTCGTGGACGCCGACCTGCTGCCGCAGCTCGAGGCCATCGCCCCGGCCATCGCCCGCGTGGAGCGCTTCGTGGTGTGCGGCGAGCCGGGCGCGGCGCCCTGGGAGACCTCGCTCCCGGGCGCGCTCGACTACGAGGCGTTCATCGGCGGCTTCGATCCCGAGCCCGAGTGGCCGGAGTTCGACGAGAACGAACCGCTCGGGCTCTGCTACACCAGCGGCACCACCGGCCACCCGAAGGGAGTGATGTACACCCACCGCTCGACCTACCTGCACACCATCTGCGAGGCGATGACCGACATGCTCGGCCTCTCGGCCACGGACTGCGTGTGCGGCGTCGTGCCGATGTTCCACGCCATGGGCTGGGGGCTGCCGTTCGCCGCCACCATGCTCGGCGCGAAGCAGGTGATGCCCCACCGCTACATGACCCCCGAGCGGCTGCTCGACCTCATCGTCTCGGAGTCGGTGACCATCTCCGCCGGGGTCCCGACCATCTGGCAGGGGGTGCGTTCGCTGCTCGAAGCGGACCCGGACCGCTACGACCTGTCGGCCCTCGAACGCCTCGTGTGCGGCGGCTCCGCCCCGCCCATCTCCCTCATCCGCTGGTTCTGGGACCACCACGGGGTGGAGATGATCCAGGGCTGGGGCATGACCGAGATGAACCCGCTCGGCACCGTGTCGCGCCGCATCGCCAAGCGCTCCCACCTGGACCTCGACGAGGACGCCCGCTTCGAGAACGTGGCCAAGGCCGGCCTGCTGAGCCCCGGCCTCGAGATGCGGATCGTGGACGAGGACTTCCAACCCGTGCCCCACGACGGCGAGTCTCTGGGCGAGCTCCTGATGCGCGGCCCGTGGGTGTGCTCGGAGTACTACCGCGACCCGCAGCCCGAGAAGTTCCGCGACGGATGGCTGGTGACCGGCGACATCGCGGCCATCGACCCCGAGCGCTACCTCATCGTCGCCGACCGCTCGAAGGACCTGGTGAAGTCCGGCGGGGAGTGGATCTCGTCGGTGGACCTGGAGAACCACATCGTCGGCCTGCCCGGTGTGGCGCAGGCCGCGGTGGTCGCCCAGCCCCATCCGAAGTGGGACGAGCGGCCGGTCGCCCTGGTGGTGGCCGCCGCCGGCGCCGGGATCACCGGGGAGCAGGTGGTCGAGCATTGCGCCGAGCGCTTCGCCCGCTGGCAGCTCCCCGACGACGTCCTGTTCCGCGACGCCCTTCCCCTCACCTCGACCGGCAAGATCGACAAGAAGGCGGTGCGCGCCGCACTCGAGGCCGAGGGCTACCGGCTGCCGGAGCTGCGGGCGTAGGCGCGGGACCGGAGGAGGCCCATGGAGCCCTATGCCGTACATGCCGTGCGCTACGGCAGCCACGAGCGCACCGCCGCCCAGAACTTCATCGGCGGCGACACTCACGAGACCGCGAGCGCCCTCGACTACTACGTGTGGGTGGTGTCGAACCGCGAGCGCACCGTGGTGGTGGACACCGGCTTCACCCGCGAGGAGGCCGCGCGGCGCGGGCGGCGCGTGTTCCGGGAGCCGGCCGAGGGGCTCGCCCTGCTGGGGGTGGACGCCTCGCGGATCGAGGAGGTGGTCGTCACCCACATGCACTACGACCACGCGGGCGGGCTCGGCGCCTTCCCCGCCGCCCGCTTCCATCTCCAGGACGACGAGATAGCCTATTGCACCGGGCGCTACATGGCGCACGACTTCTTCGGCCAGGCATACAGCCCCGAGCACGTGGTGGAGATGGTGCGCGCCGTCTTCGCCCGCCGGGTGGCCTTCCACCGCGGCGACGAGGAGATCGCGCCCGGCCTCTCCCTGCACCGCATCGGCGGCCATACCATGGGCCTCCAGGCGGTGCGGGTGTGGACGGAGAGCGGGTGGCTGGTGCTCGCCTCCGACGCCGCCCACCTCTACGCCAACATGGAGGAGGTGCGCCCCTTCCCCATCGTGTTCGACGTGCGCGAGATGGTGGATGGGTTCGAGAAGCTCCGGGGGCTCGCCGAGACGCCGGAGCACGTCATCCCCGGACACGATCCCCTGGTCATGAGCCGCTATCCGTGTCCGCAGCCGGGGCTCGAGGAGATCGCGGTGCGCCTGGACCGGGGGCGGGGGTAGCGCACTCCGCCCACGCGCGCTCGACCCGCTGCGCCGACACCGGGTAGCGGGTTCCCATCTCCTGCGCGAAGAGCGATATGCGCAGCTCCTCCACCATCCACCGGCACTCCATCCATGCCGGCTCCCCCGGCTCCGGGAGCGCCCCGGCGGCGCGCCGCAGCCGCACCAGCCGGTCGCGGACCGGGGTCCACGGCGGGCGCACGGCGCGTACCGCCCGCAGGTCGCGGGCGGGGTCGCGCGGGAGCTTCTCGAGCCGCCGCCCGGCCGCCTCGAGATAGCGGGGAAGCGCCTCGATGCGGGCGAGTGGTGTGTCGGCCGCGAACCCGCGGTAGACCAGGAAGGCCATCTGCTCGTCGAGATCGGCCAGCGAGTCCGGGTAGGCGCTGTCCGCGAGCGCGGACCGCTCCCGCCGGAAGTCGTCGAAGGCGTCGAACACCCGCTCCACCGCCTCCCTGAGGGCCGCCAGGGCCGGGACCAGACCCGCCCGCGCCTCCTCCAGGCGGCGCTCGAACGCCTCCCGGCTGCGGAGCCCCAGCGCGTCCTCGGGAAAGCACTCGCAGAGCGCGCGCGTCAGCAGCTCGTCTTCGAGCCCCGTCCCGCCGCCGCCCTCGGGGGCCGGGGCGTGCGCGCCGCCGGACCAGGGCGCGGGGGGCGCCGCGAGGTAGCGGAGCGCCAGCCGGTCGCCGCGGCCGAACGTGCGGCGGGCCGCCCGCAGCTCGCGCCCGAGCCCCAGCAGCGCGAGCCGGAGCAGCCCGCCGCGGTGGACGCGCGCGGCCCGCTCCGGGTCGTCGAAGAGCCGCAGGCCCACGCTGTCCCCGTGGTCTTCGAGTGCGGGGTAGCCCCGGAAGCGCACCCCCGAGTGGACCCCGTCCACGCGCGCCGGGAGGTCCTCGAAGCACCAGCCGACGAGCCCGCTGCGCTCGAAAGTCCGTTCCGCCGCCTGTCCGAAGCTCCGCGCCGCGAGGGTCCGGAAGCGGTCCTTGAGCTCGGCGAGATCGCGGCCGTCTCCGAGCACCCGCCCGTCCGCTCCCCGCACCTCGAAGCGCATGCGAAGATGCTCGGGGATGCGGGAGGGATCGAGATCGGCGGGCGCGGCCTCGACCCGGGTCTCGGCGCGCAGGGTTTCCACCAGCGCGACGCACAGCCCTTCCGCCCGCGGGGGGCCGAGGCGCGCGGCGCAGCGCCGGGCGGTGTCCGCGAGCGGCACGATCCGGCGGCGCAAGGGGCGCGGCAGGGTGCGCAGCAGGGCCTCGGCCTTCTCCTCGAGACGGCCGGGCACCAGCCACTCGAAGCGGCCCGGATCGAGGCCGCCCAACACGGTCGCCGCCACGCGCGCGGTGATGCCGTCGTCCGGCTCGCCGGGCGCGAAGCGGTAGGCGAGCTCGAGCGGGACCCCGGCGGCGTCGACGGCGTCCGGGAAGTCCTCCGCCGCCGGCGGCCGGGCGCCCGCGCGGACCGCGTCCGCCGGCGAGAAGCCGAGCCGCTCCTCCGGGTCCTCCAGCGCATCGTGCCAGCGCTCGAAGCTCCGCCCGCTCGCGATGCCGGGGGGCAGCCGCGAATCGAAGAAGCGCGCCCTCGCCTCCTCGTCCGCCAGCAGGTCGCGCCGCCGCGCCTTGTGCTCGAGACCGCGCACCGTCTCGAGGACGGCGCGGTTGCGGGCCGCGAACGGGAAGTCGCGTGCGAGCCGCCCGGCGACCAGCCCTTCGGCGATGAAGATGGCGCGCGCCCCGGCCGGGTCCACGGGGGCGAAGCGGATGCGCCGGCGCGGCACCACGGTGAGGCCGAACAGGGCCACCCGCTCCAAGGCCATGACCTCGCCCCGCTCCGGGTCGAAGCGCGGGTCGAAGTACTCGCGGGTCACGAGTCCGCGCGCCGCGCGCTCGATCCACTGGGGGCGGATGCGAGCCGCGGCGTGCGCGTAGAGCGCCGAGGTCTCCACCAGCTCCGCCGCCACGATCCACTGCCGGCCGGACGGCTTGACCGCGGATGCGGGCGAGAGCACGAACGTGCGCTCGCGCGGGCCGCGGTACTCCCGGCCCTCGGCGCGCACGCCGACGTTGGCGACGTGCCCCGCCAGCAGCGCCCGGTGGATGGGGGCGTAGGCGGCGGGCGGGCCGGAACCGGCGCCAAGCCCGAGGTCGCGGGCGGCGGCGAGGAGTTGGCGATGCACGTCGAGCCACTCGCGGCTGCGGCGAAGGGACAGGAAGTGCTCGCGGCAGCGCCGCCGCCACTCCCCGCCGTTCCACTTCCGCCAGCCTTCGGCCTGCAGGAACCGCCACAGGTTGAGCAGTCCCATGAAGTCCGAGCGCGGGTCGGCGAACCGGCGGTGGGCGGCGGCGGCCCGCTCGCGCTCGTTCGCCGGCGACTCGCGCGGGTCCCCGACGCTGAGGGCCGCCGCGATCACCAGCATCTCGGCCACGCAGTCGAAGTCGGCGGCGGCGAGGATCGTGCGGGCGATGCGGGGGTCCACCGGCAGGCGGGCGAGGCGGCGTCCGAGCGGAGTCATGCGGCCGGCCGCGTCGAACGCCCCCAGCTCGTGGAGCAGGCGCCGGGCGTCCGCCACGAAGCGGCGGTCGGGCGGGTCGAGGAAGGGGAACTCGTCGGGCGGGCCGAGTCCGTGCGCGGCCATCCTGAGGAGCACGGAGGCGAGGTCGGTGCGCCGGATCTCGGGCTCGGTGAAGGCGGGGCGGCGCTCGTAGTCCTCGCGCGGGTACAGCCGCACGCACACCCCCGGGCCGACCCGCCCGCAGCGCCCCTTGCGCTGGTCCGCCGAAGCCCGCGACACCGGCTCCACGGGAAGCCGCCGCACCCGGTGGCGGTAGCTGTAGCGGGCGATGCGGGCGAGCCCGGTATCGACCACGAAGCGGATGCCGGGCACGGTGACCGAGGTCTCGGCCACGTCGGTCGCCAGCACCACCCGCCGGCGCGCGCCGGCGGGGCGGCGCAGGACGCGCTCCTGGCGGGTGTAGCCGAGGCGCGCGTAGAGCGGCAGCACCTCGAACGAGGGGTCCCGTCCGAGCGCGCGGGCGGTCTCGTGGATGTCGCGCTCGCCGGGCAGGAACACGAGCACGTCGCCCGGTCCCTCGCGCAGCAGGGCGCGGACCGCACCGGGAACGGCGGCGATCGGGTCGCCGTCCCCCTCCCCCGCCGCGCCAGCGCCGCCTTCCTCCCGCTTCCCTCCGGCGTCCGCATCCGCGTACCGCACCTCGATGGGGAACGCGCGTCCCTCGGCCTCGATCACCGGGGCGCCGCCGAAGTAGCCGGCGATGCGTTCGGCGTCGAGGGTCGCGGAGCTGACGATCACCCGGAGCTCGGGGCGCTCGGGCAGGATGCGCCGGAGATGGCCCAGCAGGAGGTCGATGTTGAGCGAGCGCTCGTGGGCCTCGTCCACGATCAGGGTGTCGTAGGCCTCGAGACGGCGGTCGCCCGCGATCTCGGCGATCAGGATGCCGTCCGTCATCACCTTGACGAAGGCGTCGGGGCCCACGTCGTCGTGGAAGCGGACCTTGCTGCCGACCGCCTCCCCCGGCGGCAGCCCGAGCTCGCGCGAGATGCGGGCGGCGACGCTGCGCGCCGCCATCCGGCGGGGCTGCGTGTGGCCGACGAGACCCGCCGCCCCCCGCCCCGCGGCGAGGCAGATCTTCGGCAGCTGGGTGGTCTTGCCGGAGCCGGTCTCGCCGCACACCACCACCACTTGGTGGCGCTCCAGGGCGTGCGCGATGCGCTCGCGCACGGCGGCGACCGGCAGCTCGGGCGGGAAGGACGGCGCGGGCAGCCGCGCGGCGCGCGCCCGCGCGAGGCCGCGCGAGCGCCCGGCGTCGGCGGCGAGCCGGTCGAGGCCCGCGCCGTCTCCAGGCGCGAGGCGCCGGAGCCGGCCGCGGAGCCGGCGCCGGTCGCGGACCATGGCCTCGCCGATGACGCGCTCGACCCGCGCCCGCGCCGCTTCCACCGCGGCCCCGGCCCCGGCCGGGCCTTCGGGTGCGGACGGCTTCGGCGCCGCGCCGCCGGATGGCATCAGCCGCTCCCGGCGCCCTCGCCCGCCGCGCCGCCGGGAACCCCTCCCGGAGCGCCCGCGCGCCCGCAGCGGGGCCGGCGGCGCGCCGCCGCCCAGGCTTCCGCTGCGGGCGTCTCGAGCAGGGGCGCGTCCAGCATCCCCTGCGGCGCCATCAGCGCCCAGCCGCTGTTGCCTTCGAGCAAGGTGGCCCCCTCTTCCGTGACGGTGAGGTCCCAGGCGACCGCCCCCACGTCCGGCAGCAGGCCGTGCGCCCGGCAGGACAGATCGAGCAGCTCCTCCCAGCAGGGCACCTTCTCTCCGCCGGTGCAGAACACCGGCGGCGGCTCCCGCAGCGGCTGAAAGGGATGGAGCCGCGCCCGGCCGTCGGCGCCGATGGCGCCGATCGTGTGCAGCTCGCCGTCCTTCGGCACCTCCAGCGCCCCGCTGAGCGGTTCGATCCGCTCGCCCAGCCGGAGCGTGATCACGCGCACGGTGACGAGCTCCTCCGTGCCGCAGAAACGCGAGAACTCCGGGGAGTTGCGCAGCACTTCCTGGACCAGGTAGTCCTCACGCTCGAAGACCCCGGCCAGCGTCTCCTCGACCGCCTCGCGGCCCGATACGTCGAACCGCTCGCGTTCGAGCGAACGCCCGCGCAGCCGCTCCTCGCCCGCCTCGCACCGCTCCAAGGTCATGCACCCACGCATCGCGTTGGCCGAGTTGGGCTTGAGGAAGACGGGGCGGCGCGGCGGCAGCCCGTCCAGGCCGGGCGCGTCCCCGGCGCGGAACGACGCAAGCGTGCGCACCGCCCGCAGCCCGTGCTCGCGGGCGCGGACCTCGAACCCCAGCTTGTCGCGGAGCAGCACCGCTCCGGGCGCGCCCGCGGCATGGGAGTGCACCGCGTGCCAGGTCTGCTGCTCCTGGGTGAACACGAAGTTCAGCCAGCGCGAGCGCTCGACGCGGTACAGGCGCAAGCGGTAGTAGTCCATCGGCCGCACGCCCAGGTACAGGCCGAGGTGGAGCAGCGAGCGCACCCGCTGCCAGCGGGTCTTGCCGGTGTGCCGCGCCCGGCGGTCGATGCCGGTGAGGCAGCGATCGGCGTCGCGCCAGAAGCCCACCAGGTACCACCGGATCAGGGCGGCCGTGAGCAGCAGGCCCCATTGCCATCGCGGCCGTCCCGGCCAGGAGCGGGACGCGAGCGCCCGATGCAGGGCGGCGGCGCGCGAGCGGCGCAACAGCTGCGCCGGCCCCAGCAGGCAGCCGGGCGCCGCGATCAGGGCGAAGAAGTCCCTCGG
>CAZSPS010000132.1:0-1828 GCA_964608875.1 uncultured Ectothiorhodospiraceae bacterium | reverse complement strand
TGAAGCACCGCGCCGCGCCCGTGACCGGGGACGCGCGCGAGGGCATCGCGGAGCTGGACGCGGCCCTCGACCCCGGCTGGACCGCGGACCCCGCCTGGACCGAGCGCGCGCGCCGCGAGTACGCCGAGTGGAACCGCACCGTGGACGCCGCCACCCGCCCCGGCAACGCGCCGCTGCCGAGCTACGCCCAGGTCATCGGCGCGGTGAACCGCGCCGCCGGCGAGCGCGACCTGGTGCTGTCGGCCGCCGGCGGCATCCCGGGCGAGGTGATGAAGAACTGGAAGGTGAAGTCGCCCGGCACCTTCGACTGCGAGTTCGGCTTCTCGTGCATGGGCTACGAGATCGCGGGCGGCTGGGGGGCGGCGATGGCCGACCCGGACCGCGCCGTCTACGTGCTGAGCGGCGACGGCTCGTACCTGATGATGAACTCCGACATCTACTCCTCGGTGCTCTCCGGGCACAAGATGATCGTGGTGGTATGCGACAACGGCGGCTTCGCGGTCATCGACCGCCTGCAGAACTTCAAGGGCGGCGCGTCGTTCAACAACTACATCCGCGACAGCCGCATCCGGGGCGAGCCGTTCGCGGTGGACTTCGCGGCCCACGCCCGCGCCATGGGGGCCGAGGCGCGCCGGGTGCGGGGGGTGGCGGAGCTCGAGGAGGCGCTGGCGTGGGCGCGGGGCACGGACCGCACCACGGTCATCGCGCTCGAGACGGACGGCGCGGTGTGGACCCCGGGCGACGCCTGGTGGGACGTCGGCGTGCCCGAGGTGAGCGGGCGCGAGGAGGTGCGCGCCGCGCGCGCCGAGCACGCCGCCGGGCGCGCGCGCCAGCGCGTCGGCGTGTAGGCGCCGGGCGCGGGCGGCAAGCGGCAAGCGGCAAGCGGCGAGCGCGGGCGAAGGCGCGGAGGGAGGACGGCCGGCATGGCCCTGCAAGCGCGTCTCGGGGTCGCCCCCATCGCGTGGACCAACGACGACCTGCCCGAGCTCGGCGGCGACACGCCCCTCGACACCTGCCTCGCGGAGATGGCCCGCGCCGGCTACGCCGGCACCGAGCTCGGCGGCAAGTACCCGCGCAGCGCCCGCGAGCTCGGCCCGATCCTCGCCGCGCACGGGCTCGCGCTCGTGTCGGGGTGGTACTCGGGGCGCCTGCTCGAGGGCACGTTCGAGGACGAATGCCGGCGCGCGCGCGCGCAGGTGGACCTCTTCCGGGAGCTCGGCGCGTTCGCCTTCGTCTACGGCGAGACCGCGGCCTCCATCCAGGGCCGGCAGGACGCGCCCCTCGCCCGCCGCCCGGTCCTCTCCGGCGCCGAGGTCCGGGACTACGGCCGCCGCCTCGACCGCTTCGCGGCCTGGGTCGAGGCCGAGTGCGGCGCGCCCTTCGCCTACCACCACCACATGGGGGCCGCCATCCAGAGCGCGGACGACGTGGAGCGCCTCCTCGACTGCACAGGCGAGCGGGTGGGGCTGGTGCTCGACACCGGGCACCTCGCGTTCGCGGGCGCCGACCCGGTGGCCGCCGCCCGCCGCTGGAGCGCGCGCGTGCGCTACGTGCACTGCAAGGACGTACGCGCCGAGGTGCTGGCGCGCATGGACCCCGAGCGCCATTCGTTCCTGGACGCCGTGCTCGAGGGCGTCTTCACCGTGCCGGGCGACGGCATGCTCGACTTCGAGGCGTTCGCCCGCGCGGCCATGGCGATGGGCTACGAGGGGTGGTTCCTGGTCGAGGCGGAGCAGGACCCGGCGCGCGCCAACCCCTTCGAGTACTCGCGGCGCGGGCGCGCGGCGCTCGCCGCCGCCCTCGCCGCCGCCGGCTACGAGGTCGCGGA
>CAZSPS010000131.1:0-1640 GCA_964608875.1 uncultured Ectothiorhodospiraceae bacterium | reverse complement strand
GGACGCGCTGCGCGTGTCGTCGTCGGCGGCGGCGGCGCCGGCGATGCAGGGCGTGGTTGCCGGGCAGCCCTTCGCTTCGGCCTCCCGCAGCGACGGCGCGGCCGATGCGGCCGGTATCGGCATCGGCGGCGAGTTCGCGGGCGCGGCGTTCGAGGAGCGCTGGCCGTTCGAGGACGGCCGCTCCTCCTCCTCCGAGCTGCGCACGTTGAGCAGCCGCGAGGTGCTGGCCGGCAGCTCGTTCTCGTTCTCGCGCGGGACGGGCGGCGGCAGCCTCGCGTCGGTGTGGGGCCGCGGCGCCTACGACTCGTTCGCCGCCGAGGACGGCGGCATCGACGTGGATGGCTCGGTGCAGACGGTGATGTTCGGGGCCGACCTCACGACCGGTGCGCTGGCGATGGGCCTCTCGGTCACGCACAGCGTCGGCGAGAGCGATTACCGCAGCGAGGAGGACGGAGCGGGCGAGTTCGAGTTCGATCTGGCGGGCGTGTTCCCCTATGCGGGCTACGAGTTCACCGAAGGAGTCTCGGCCTGGGCGACGGTGGGCTACGGCGAAGGGCGGTTGAGCGCCCGGCCCGGCGATCGGCGCATCCTCCCGTTCGACACCGACGTGGACTTCGCCATGGGTGCGGGCGGGTTCCGCGGCGAGGTGCTGACGGAAGACGAGGAGGCGCGCGGCTTCGTCCTGGCGATGAGGGGCGACGTGGCGTTCCTGAGCCTGACCTCGGACGAGGTGGCGAACTTCCCGGGCAGCTCGACGGACTCGCACCGGGTGCGTCTGGGTCTGGAGGGCTCGCGCCGCGTTGTCCTCGAGAACGACTCCGGGACGCTTTCCCCGGTGGTCGAGCTCGGGGTGCTGCGCGACAGCGGGTACGCGGGGGCCGGGCTCGGCACGGACGTGTCCGGCGGACTCGTGTGGGCGAGCCCGGCGCGCGGCCTCACCGTGGACCTGGGCGTGCGTTCGCTGCTGCTGCACGAGGATTCGGACACCCGCGAGTGGGGCGTGACGGGCGCGGTGCACTACGACCTCGACCCGTCCTCGGCGCGCGGCCTCGCGCTGTCGCTCGACGGCGGCTACGGCAGCCGCTTCGCGGGCGGTGCGGGCGACGGCCTGTTCGGCCTCGGCATGTCCGACGATGCGGCGACGCTCTCGGGCCGGCGCGGTGCCGGCGCGGACGAGCTGCCCGGCGCGCGCATGGAGGTGGAGGCCGGCTACGGTCTGCCGGCGTTCGACGGCCGCTTCACGGGCGCCCCGTGGGCGCGCCTCGGGCTGACGGACACGGGTTCGGACTGGCGTCTCGGCTGGCGCTTCACCCCGTCCGGCGGCGGCAGCCGCGGCCCCGGCGCGCCGAACCTGCGTTCGGGCATCGAGCTCGGCCCGCACGACGGCGGCGGCCAGGCCGTCCGCCTGCGCCTCGACGCCCGCTTCTGAGGCGGGGGCGGCTCGCGCCCCCGGTTCGACAAGCCGCCGCCGGGCCTCCGGCGGCAGGCGGCAGCGAGGCGCGCGGAGCCCCGCGCAGGTGGTACCATCTTCCCCCGGAGAGATGGCCGAGTGGCTGAAGGCGCTCCCCTGCTAAGGGAGTATGGGCTAACCCCCATCGAGGGTTCGAATCCCTCTCTCTCCGCCACCTTCCCGCCGCTCC
>CAZSPS010000130.1:0-2602 GCA_964608875.1 uncultured Ectothiorhodospiraceae bacterium | reverse complement strand
CCTCGCCGGCACGTGCGCCGGTGCGTGGAGCGCCCCCCTCTCCCCGCCCGCCCGTCGCGGACCGCCGGGGCGCACCGTCCTGCGCGCCGCCGTCCCTCTCCCCGGCGTCTCCCCACGCCACGTCCTCGAACGTGGCGTCCTCATCCTCCGCCCCGCCGTCGCCGTATCCGTAGGCGGCGCGGTCGAAGCCCTGGTCGGGAGCCAGCTCCTCGCGCAGCCGGGCGAGGCTCTCGCGGAGCCGCCTCCCGAACGTCCCGATCACGACCGGCGGCCTCCGCCCGCCGCCCCCGTCAACGGGGGGCCTGGGGATGCGGCGGCGACCCCGGACCGGAGCGGCCTCCCGGCGCGGGGGCGCCGCCCTCCTCATCGCCACGCTCGCCCTGCGCGATGCTGCCCCGCATGCGCGTATCGGCCTGGATGTTCTGCATCCCGTAGTAGTCCATGATCCCGAGGTTGCCCGAGCGGAACGCCTCCGCGATGGCCTTCGGCACCTCGGCCTCCGCCAGCACCACCTTGGCCTGGTTCTCCTGCACCAGGGCCACCATCTCCTGCTCGCGCGCCACCGCCAGCGCGCGCTGGCGCTCGGCCTGGGCCTGGGCCACCTGCTTTTCCGCCTCGGCCTGGTCGATCTTCAGCCGCGCCCCGACGTTGTCCCCCACATCCACGTCCGCGATGTCGATGGAGAGGATCTCGAAGGCGGTGCCGGAGTCGAGCCCGCGCTCCAGCACCAGCTTGGAGATGCGGTCGGGGTTCTCCAGCACCTCCATGTGGTTCTGGGCGGAGCCGATGGTGGTCACGATGCCCTCGCCCACCCGCGCCACGATGGTCTCCTCCGTGGCGCCGCCGACGAGCCGTTCGAGGTTGGTGCGCACCGTGACCCGCGCCTTGACCTTGAGCTGGATGCCGTCGCCGGCGATGGCGTCGATGGTGTTGCGCCCCATGCTGCCCGAGGGCACGTCGATCACCTTGGGGTTGACCGAGGTGTCCACCGCCTCCTTCACGTCGCGGCCGGCGAGGTCGATCGCGCAGCACCGGTCGTAGGAGAGCGTGATGTTGGCCTTGTTGGCGGAGATGAGCGCCTGCACCACCCGCCCGACGTTGCCGCCCGCGAGGAAGTGGGCCTCGAGCTCGTCGCCGGTGATGTCGATGCCCGCCTTGCGGGCCGTGATGCGCGCGGTGACGATGATGCTCGGGTTCACCTTGCGGAAACGCATGAAGATGATCTGGATGAGGCTCACCGCCGCGTTGGAGAGGATGGATTGCCACCAGAGCCAGAACGAGTTCCAGATGAGCGCGAGCACGACGAGGACGACGATCGTGCCGACCGCGATTCCCACGAGTTCGATGATCATGCCGGTTCAGCCTCCTCTGGCAGGATGGGTTGCGCCGCCGCCGTCCACGTCCGCGTCCGGGACGTCGTCCGGCGGCGGCGGCGAAGTGACGTGGATGATGGGGCCGTCGATGCGCTCGACGACCACCCGCGCGCCCGGCTCCAGCGCCGGGCCGTGCACCTGGATGTCGCACTCGCCGCCCGCGAACCGCGCCCGCCCCACCGGGCGGGCCGGGGTCACCAGCACCCCCTCGGAGCCGGGGCCGACGGCGAGGCGCTCGGCCACGTGGCGGTAGCCCGCGTCCGCCCGCACCTCGGACTTCGGCACCGCGCGCGACTCACGGATGCGGGCGATGCCCCAGCGGGCGATGAGGACCGCACCCACGGGGATGACGGCGAGGCTCGCCCACCCGGCCCCCTCGTGGGCGGCGAACGCGAACCGGATCGAGCCGGCCGCGCACAGCACGGCCGCGACGAGCAGCAGCCCGAACGAGACCACGAACACCTCGATCACGACGAGCAGCACGGCCGCGCCCAGCAGCCCCACCGACACCAGCAACGCCGTCCAGTCCATCTCCATGCGGGCATTCTATGCCGATCCCGCCCGCGGCGGAGTCCTGTAAAATCCCGCGGCCTGTCGAGAAGGAGATCGCGATGACCCTGAAGAAGCACGCTGCGGCACGGAAGTTCCTGAAGGAGCGCGCCAAAAACCGCAACGAAGCGGAGCTGCGAAGGGCGCTCGACAGACTCTGCGAGGCGTTCGACCCCGGCACCATCAACCTCGAGTACCACACCCCCGAAGCCGAGGGGTGGGCGGATGTCTACCTGCCGAACCAGCGCGTCTTCTTCGAGACCAAGAGCAGAGGGAAAGCCCTCGACCCGGACAAGCCCCAGGCCGGGCACAAGAAAGGGGAAAGCCCGAAAGAACAAGGGCTTCGCTACCTCCACGCCGAGCGCGAACGCGAGCTCGCGATGCTGGACCTCGACGGCGAAGACCGCTCCGAACGCCCGTGGACCCTGGTCGTGACCGACGGCGACCACTGGCACGCCTGGCAGATCGATCACGCCCAGGGCACGGAGACGCACCTCGGGCGCATCGGTGCGGGCGAGATGCTCCAGGACGGCGACAAGGAAGCGGGGAACCTGGTCAGCTTCCTCGAACGGATCCTCACGCGGGACCTCGTCGGACGCCCCTGGGTCCCGATCGACCCCGGCGAGACCTTCCGCGAGTACTACGAAGAGCTCGAGCAGCTCGACCGCGAGACCCCGGCC
>CAZSPS010000129.1:0-2094 GCA_964608875.1 uncultured Ectothiorhodospiraceae bacterium | reverse complement strand
GCACTGCCATGACCCCAGCCGCCGCCGTCGCATCCAGAGCCGCCGCCGCTCGGGAAGCCGCCGTGACGCCCGTCTCGGCCGTCGCGCCAGCCTCGGCCGTTGCGCCGAGCACCGCCTTCGAGCCGGACGCCGCCGACGATTGCGACGAGCTCTACTACCCGCCGTGGGACGGCCGTCCGGTGGGTGAGAGCAACCGCCACTACCTCGTCATCGATCAAGTGCACGATGTCCTTCGGCGCCGGTTCCGGCGCCATGGGGACGTGTACGTGGCCGTTAACATGTTCGTGTACTACGAGCGGGGCAACAAGGACGTAAGGGTCGCTCCGGACCTGTTCGTGGTGCGCGGCACGAAGGTCCACGATCGGCGCTCCTGGAGGATCTGGAGGGAAGGGGACCGTCCTCCGCAGTTCGTGCTGGAGGTCGCCTCGCACAGTACCCAGCGCGCGGATCGGTGCACGAAGCCCGGCATCTACCGCAGGCTCGGAGTCGAGGAGTACTTCCAGTTCGACCCGCTGGAGGAGGGCCAACCGGTGCTGCGGGGTCTGCGCCTGGTGGACGGGGAGTACCAGCCGCTGGCGCCGGGAGGCAAGTGGTCGGGGCTGCACAGCGAGGTGCTCGGTCTGGACCTGTTCGGGGTGGACAAGATGCTGCGACTCGGCGACCCGCTCACGGGGGAGCGGCTCTTGACGTCGGACGAGGAGGAGGACGGACGCCTGGAAGCGGAGGCGCGGGTGAGGGAGCTGGAAGCCCGCCTCCGCTCCCAATGAGGACGAGAGAAGACATGGGCGGAGCTACGGACGACGGAGCGGCGGCAGGGACGGCGGCGGCCGGGGCCGGAGGCGGGTGGAGCGAGACCTACCGCGGCATGGTGAAGGCGTGGGAGTGCGACATGGTCGAGCACTTCACCGTCGCCTACTACTACGAGCGGCTCATCGACGGCGTGCTCAACCTGCTCGACGAGGTGGGAGCGGGGACGGAGCACATCTTCCGCGACCGGCGCGCCCTCGCCACCGTGGCCACCACCGCCCGCTACGAGGCGGAGCTGCGGGGCGGGGACCTGCACCACGTCGAGAGCGGGTTCATCCACTGCGACGAGCGCGGCGCCGGCATCGGCCACAAGCTGTTCGACTCGGCGACCGGCCGGCGGTGCGCGGCGTTCACCGTCGATCTCCGCTACATGGACCTCGAGGCGCGCCGCGCCGCCCCGATGCCCGCCGACCTGCGCGAGCGCATCCGCGCGCGCCTGGTCGAGTGGGACGGGCCGCCCGCCGAGCCGCGGCCCGCGCCGAAGGACGAGTCCGCCTTCGCCGACTCCGGGCGCGACACGGTCAAGGCGTGGGAGGTGGATGTGCTCGGCCACATGAGCCTGCCGTTCTACGTCCACCGCTTCTCCGACGCCAACATGCACGCCATCACCCGCTTCGGCATGACCCCCGCCTATCTCCGAGAGAACCGCATCGGCTTCTCCACCTTCGAGTTCCAGGGCCGCTTCCGGCGCGAGCTGCGCGCGGGCGACCGCATCCTCATCCGCTCCGCCCTGATGCACGCGGGCGGCTCCTCGCTGCGCGTGCTGCACCGGATGTACAACGCGCGCACGGGGGACCTGGCGGCGGAGCTCAGCCAGTTCGGCGTGCACCTCGACATGGACGCGCGGCGGCCCTCGCGGCTGCCCGAGGAGATGCGCGCGCGCGCCGCCGCACTCGTGAGCGAGACCGAGCCGGAGCCCGCGGGCGAGGGAGTGCCGGCATGAGCGGCGGCGGGGACGGTACCGGCATGGGCGGCGGCACGGGCATGGGCGGCGGCGCAAGTGCGAGCAGCAGCAGCGGCGGCGGCGAGTCCCCGCTCTTCATCGAGCAGATCGAGATCGGCCCGATGCAGAACTTCACCTACGTCATCGGCTCGCGCACGACGCGCGAGGTGGCGCTGGTCGACCCCGCGTGGGACGTGAAGGGGCTGCTGGAGCACGTCGAGAGCCAGGACCTGAAACCCGTCGCCGCCCTCGTCACCCACTACCACCCCGACCACTGCGGCGGCGGCCTCTACGGGCGCCACATCGAGGGAGTGGCCGAGCTGCTGGGCGAACGCGGCCTCAAG
>CAZSPS010000128.1:0-9847 GCA_964608875.1 uncultured Ectothiorhodospiraceae bacterium | reverse complement strand
ATCGGGCGCGAGTACCGGGAGGGGTTCGTCACGGACATCGAGTCCGAGACCCTGCCGCCGGGGCTCGACGAGGGGGTGGTGGCCCGCATCTCGGAGATCAAGCGCGAGCCCGAATTCATGCGCGAGTGGCGCCTGGAGGCGTACCGGCGCTGGCGCACGATGCGCGAGCCGGACTGGGCGAGCCTCGACATCGCCCCCATCGACTACCAGGCGATCTCCTACTACTCCGCGCCGAAGTCGAAGGAGGACGCCCCGAAGAGCCTCGACGAGGTGGACCCGAAGCTGCTCGAGACCTACGAGAAGCTCGGCATCCCGCTCGAGGAGCGGGCGGCCCTCGCCGGGGTCGCGGTGGACGCGGTGTTCGACAGCGTCTCGGTCGCCACCACCTTCAAGGACAAGCTCGCCGCCGAGGGCATCGTGTTCTGCTCGTTCTCCGAGGCGGTGCGGCAGCACCCGGAGCTGGTCCGCAAGTACCTCGGCTCCGTGGTCCCACGCTCGGACAACTTCTTCGCCGCCCTCAACTCCGCCGTCTTCACCGACGGCTCGTTCGTCTACGTGCCCAAGGGCGTGCGCTGCCCGATGGAGCTCTCCACCTACTTCCGGATCAACGCGGCCAACACCGGCCAGTTCGAGCGCACCCTCATCGTCGCGGACGAGGGCAGCTACGTGAGCTACCTCGAAGGGTGCACCGCCCCCATGCGCGACGAGAACCAGCTGCACGCCGCCGTCGTCGAGTTGGTCGCCCTCGAAGGGGCCGCCATCAAGTACTCGACGGTGCAGAACTGGTATCCCGGCGACGAGAACGGGGTGGGCGGCATCTACAACTTCGTCACCAAGCGCGGCGAGTGCCGGGGCGCGCGCTCGCGCATCTCCTGGACGCAGGTGGAGACCGGCTCCGCCATCACCTGGAAGTACCCGAGCTGCGTGCTGCGCGGCGACGAGTCGGTGGGCGAGTTCCATTCCGTGGCGGTCACCCACCACCGCCAGCAGGCCGACACCGGCACCAAGATGATCCACCTCGGCCGCAACACGCGCAGCAACATCGTCTCGAAGGGCATCTCCGCGGGCCGCAGCCGCAACGCCTACCGCGGCCTCGTGCAGATCGGCCGCGAGGCCGACGGCGCCCGCAACTACACGCAGTGCGACTCGCTGCTGATGGGCGACCGTTCGGCCGCCCACACCTTCCCCTACGTGGAGGTCAAGAACCCCGGCGCGCGCGTGGAGCACGAGGCGACCACCTCGAAGATCGGGGAAGACCAGCTCTTCTACTGCACCAGCCGCGGGCTGTCGGAGGAGGACGCGGTGTCCATGATCGTCAACGGCTTCTGCAAGGACGTGTTCAACGAGCTGCCGATGGAGTTCGCGGTCGAGGCCCGCAACCTCCTCAACGTGAGCCTCGAAGGCGCGGTCGGTTGAGCGCCCCCGCACCCGAAGCCGCGCCGTCCGCCGCCGTGTCCGCCGCCCCGCCGCCCCTGCTCGAGATCGCCGGCCTGCAGGCCGCCGTGGACGGCGGCGCGATCCTGCGGGGGGTGGACCTCGAGGTGCGCGCGGGCGAGGTGCACGCCATCATGGGGCCGAACGGCTCGGGCAAGAGCAGCCTCTGCCACGTGCTGGCGGGGCGGGACGGATACGAGGTCACGGGCGGGCGCGTGACCTACGACGGCGAGGACCTCCTCGCCCTCTCCCCCGACGAGCGCGCCCACCGCGGCGTCTTCCTCGCCTTCCAGTACCCGGTGGAGATCCCCGGAGTGAACAACGCCTACTTCCTCAAGGCGGCGGTGAACGCGGTGCGCCGCGCGCGCGGGGAGGAGGAGCTGGACGCGATGGACTTCATGCAGCTCATGCGCGAGAAGGTGGCGCTCGTGCAGATGGACGAGGCGCTGCTGCGCCGCCCGCTCAACGAGGGCTTCTCCGGGGGCGAGAAGAAGCGCAACGAGATCCTGCAGATGATGCTGCTCGACCCGCGCCTCGCGATCCTCGACGAGACCGACTCGGGCCTCGACATCGACGCCCTGCGCGTGGTGGCGGACGGGGTGAACGCGTTGCGCAGCCCCGAGCGCGCCTTCGTCGTGGTCACCCACCACGAGCGCTTCCTCGAGTACCTGGTGCCGGACCGGGTGCACGTCCTGTTCGAGGGCCGCACGGTGCGTTCGGGCGACCGCTCGCTCGCGCGCGAGCTCGAGGAGCGGGGCTACGGCCACCTGCGGGAGGAGGCGGCCGCCTGATGGCCGCGGCGGCCGAGCACTACCGCGAGGAGTGGAGCGCGGCGCGCGCCTCGCTGCCGGGCGCGGGGCTCGAGTGGCTCGAGCGGGCGCGGCGCGAGGCGCTCGAGCGGTTCTGCGAGCGAGGCTTCCCCACCCCGCGCGAGGAGGACTGGAAGTACACGAACGTCCGCGCCATCGAGCGCCGGGCGTTCCGCATCGTCCCGGCGGAGGGGGACGGGGACACGGACGCCGCCGCCGGCGCGACCGCGCGGGCGGCCACGTCCGAAGAGCGCGCCGGCTCGCCCGCATCCGCACTCGCATCCGCGCTCGCCGCGCGCCGGATCGCGGACCTCGGCCCCGCCGCCACCCTGGTATTCGTGAACGGACGCTTCGCGCCCGCGCTGTCGCGCATCCCGGACGGGCTCCCGGACGGGGTGCGCATCGAGTCCCTGGCGCGCGTGCTCGCCGACGAGCCCGCCCTCGTGCAGCCCCACCTCGCGGCGGCTTCGGCTTCGGCGGCTCCGGCGGAACCCGACGCGTTCGCCGCCCTCAACCGCGCGTTCTTCACCGGCGGCGCCGTGGTCTCGGTGCCGCCCGAGGTCCGGCTCGAGCGGCCGGTCGAGCTGGTGTTCGTGGCCGAGGGCGACGCCGGCGCCGACACCGCGGGCCATCCTCTGGTCCTGGTGCTCGCGGGCGCGCGCGCGCGCGCCGCCGTGGTCGAGCACTACCTCGCCGCCGGCGAGGGCGCGAAGCTCTCCAATCCGGCGACCCGGATCGAGGTCGGCGAGGGGGCCGAGGTCGGCCACTTCCTGCTGCTCGAAGAGGACGACTCCACCTGGCACACCGGCCGCATCGAGGCGCGGGTCGCGGCGGGCGGACGGCTCGCTTCGAACGCGGTCCACCTCGACGGGCGGCTCGTGCGCTACGGGATCGAGGCGTCGCTCGAAGGGGACGGCGCCGGCGCCGCCCTGAACGGGCTCTACGTCGCGCACGGGCGCCGGCACGTCGACTTCCACACGCGGGTCGACCACCGCGAGCCGGGCGGCTGGAGCGACCAGGTCTACAAGGGCCTCCTCGACGGGCGCGGGCGCGGCGTGTTCAACGGGCGGGTGCTGGTGCACCGCGGCGCCCAGGGCTCCGACGCGCACCAGAGCAACCACAACCTGCTGCTGTCCGAGGACGCCGAGGCCGACACCAAGCCGCAGCTCGAGATCTTCGCCGACGACGTGAAGTGCAGCCACGGCGCCACCGTCGGCCAGCTCGACGAGGGCGCGGTGCACTACGTGCGCTCGCGCGGCCTCCCCGAGGCGGCGGCGCGCGCCCTCCTCACCTTCGGCTTCGCCGAGGACGTGCTCGAACGCATGGGCGCGCCGGCGCTCCGACGCCACGTCGAGCGCGGGCTCGTGTCCGCCCTCCCCGCGCTTGCGGACCTGCCCGCGCTGGACGCCGGAGCGGCGGACGGCCCCGCCGGCGCCGGCGAACGCTAGGACATCGACGGCCATGAGCAACACCGCCCCCCTGCACGCGCCCGCCGGCGTCGCCTTCGACCCCGAAGCGGTGCGGGCCGACTTCCCGGCTCTCGACCAGGAGGTCAAGGGCCGCCCCCTCGCCTACCTCGACAGCGCGGCCACGAGCCAGAAGCCGCGCGCGGTCATCGACGCCCTGCGCGAGTACTACGAGCGCGACAACTCGAACGTGCACCGCGGCGTGCACACCTTGAGCGAGCGCGCGACCGCGGCCTACGAGGGTTCGCGCGAGAAGGTGCGCGCCTTCGTGAACGCGGCCGACGAGCGCGAGATCGTGTTCGTGCGCGGCACCACGGAGGCCATCAACCTCGTCGCCTACGGCTTCGTGCGGCCGCGCCTGCGCGAGGGCGACGAGATCGTCATCTCGCACATGGAGCACCACTCGAACATCGTACCGTGGCAGCTCCTGTGCGGGCAGACGGGGGCGAAGCTGCGGGTGGTGCCGATCGACGACGACGGCGTGCTCGACTTCGAGGCCTACACCGAAGCCCTGGGCGAGCGCACGCGCTTCGTGTCGATGACCTGGGTGGCGAGCTCGCTCGGCACCGTCAACCCGGTGCGGGCGATCGTCGAGGCCGCCCACGCGCGGGACGTTCCGGTACTGCTCGACGCGGCGCAGGCCGCCCCCCACCTCGCGCTGGACGTGCAGGCGACCGGCTGCGACTTCCTCGCCTTCTCCGGGCACAAGGCGTTCGGGCCGACCGGCATCGGGGCGCTCTACGGCAAGCGCGAGCGCCTGGAGGAGATGACCCCGTGGCAGGGGGGCGGGGACATGATCCTCGCCGTCACCTTCGAGGAGACCACGTACAACGAGGTCCCGTACCGCTTCGAGGCGGGCACCCCCCACATCGCGGGCGCCATCGCCATGGGCGTGGGGCTCGACTACGTGCGCGCGCTCGGCCTCGAACGCACGGCGGCGTGGGAGCACGAGCTGCTCGAATACGCGACCGAACGCATGCGCGCCATCCCCGGGGTGCGCATCTTCGGCAACGCGCGCGAGAAGTCGAGCATCCTCTCGTTCGCGATCGAAGGCGTGCACCCGCACGACGTGGGCACCATCCTCGACAGCGAAGGGGTGGCGGTGCGCACCGGACACCACTGCACGATGCCGGTCATGGCCCGCTTCGACGTGCCCGCCATGGCCCGCGCCTCGCTCGCCTTCTACAATACCCGCGCGGACATCGACGCGCTGGCCGCCGGGGTCGAGAAGGTGCGCGAGATCTTCCGCCCCAACCGTTGAAGCGTCGATCGATCCGCAACGCCCGAGCGGGACAGGACGGCCGAGCCCCATGAACGACCTGCGCGAGCTGTACGAAGAGGTCATCCTCGACCACAACCGCAGCCCCCGGAACTTCGGGCGGCGCCCGGAGGGGTGCAACCACGAGGCGAACGGCTACAACCCGCTGTGCGGAGACCGGGTGGAGGTGCTCCTCACGGTGCGCGGCGGGGTCATCGAGGACATCGCGTTCGGCGGCGAGGGGTGCGCCATCTCCACCGCCTCGGCGTCCATGATGACGCAGGCGCTCAAAGGGCGGAAGGAAGAGGAGGCGCGCGCGCTGTTCGAAGCCATGCACGCGGTGCTGGTGGACGGCGAGCCGCCCGACCACGAACGGCTGGGGAAGCTCGGGGCGCTGCTCGGGGTGAAGGAGTTCCCGATGCGGGTCAAGTGCGCCACGCTGCCATGGCACACGATGGAGGCGGCGCTCGCGGACCGCGGGACCCCGGTCACCACGGAGTAGCCACGATGACGGACGGACACGGCGCACCGGCAGGGGACGGCGCGGCCCGCGCGGCGGCGCAGGCGCACGCGCACGGCGGCGGCGGAGAGGGCAGCCCGGCGGCGGCGGCGGACGGCGCGGCGCTCCAAGAGCGCATCGTGGAGGCGCTGAAGCGGGTCTACGACCCCGAGATCCCCGTCAACATCTACGACCTCGGCCTCATCTACCGCATCGACGTCGACGACGCGGGCGCGGTGGCCATCGACATGACCCTGACCGCGCCCGGATGCCCGGTGGCGGAGACCTTCCCCGGGATGGTGGCGTTCGAGGTGGAGAAGGTCGAGGGGGTGCGCTCGGCGGCGGTCGAGATCGTGTGGGAGCCGCCCTGGACGCAGGATCGGATGAGCGAGGCGGCGCGGCTCGAGCTGGGGCTGTGGTAGCGGCGGCGGCAGGGGACGGGGGCGGACCGGCGACGAGCGGCGAGTGGACGCGCGTCGCCGCCGTCGAGGAGCTGCCGCCCGGCGCCTGGCGCACGCTCGAGGTCGAGGACACGCTCATCGCCGTGTTCAACCTCGACGGGGAATACCGCGCGGTCGAGAACGTCTGCACCCACGAGTACGCGGAGCTCACCGAGGGCGAGGTGCGGGGCGCGGTCGTCACCTGCCCGCTCCACGGCGCGGAGTTCGATCTGCGCACCGGCGAGGCGCTGTCCCCCCCGGCCTACGAGCCGCTGCCGACCTTCGAGGTGCGGGTGCGCGAGGGCGCCGTCGAGGTCCGGGCCCCCCAGGCCCCCTAGACCCCCTCTTCTTCCTCCAACCGCAGGGACGCGGAGTTCATGCAGTAGCGAAGCCCCGTCGGGGCGGGGCCGTCGGGGAACACGTGGCCAAGGTGCGCGTCGCACACCGCGCACAGCACCTCGGTGCGGCGCATGAAGAAGCTGCGGTCCTCTTCGGTGCGCACCCGGTCCTCGGCGAGCGGCGCGGTGAAGCTCGGCCACCCGGTGCCGGAATCGAACTTTTCGCCGGAGCCAAAGAGCGCGGTCCCGCAGCACACGCACTGGTAGGTGCCCGGGGTCTTGGTGTCGTGGTACTCCCCGGAGAACGCGCGCTCCGTGCCCTTCTCGCGGCAGACGTGGTACTGGATCGGGGTGAGCCGCGCCCGCCACTCCGCATCGCTCCTCACTACCCGCTTCGCGCTCGCCTCATCGCTCATCGCATCCCCCTCCCATGCCGTCTCGCCCCGTCCCGTACGCGGCGCGGCCCGCGGCGGCCGGCCCCTCGCGCCCGCCTCCTCAGGCCCCCACTTCCACCGGCAGCTTGCCGATGATGCCGCGCCACTTCGCGGGGCCGCTCTCGTGCACCGAGACGCCGCGGCTGTCCACCGCCACCGTCACCGGCATGTCCTCCACCTCGAACTCGTAGATCGCCTCCATCCCGAGGTCCTCGAACGCCACCACCCGCGACTTGCGGATGGCCTTCGACACCAGGTAGGCGGCCCCGCCCACCGCCATCAGGTAGGCGGCCCCGTGGCGGGCGATGGCCTCGATCCCGGCCGGGCCGCGCTCGGCCTTGCCGATCATCACCGCGAGCCCGGTGCGCGCGAGCATCATCTCGGTGAACGGGTCCATGCGGGTCGAGGTGGTCGGGCCGGCGGGGCCCACCACCTCGTCCCCCACCGGGTCCACCGGCCCCACGTAGTAGATCGCGCGGTTGGTGAAGTCCACCCCATCCGGCAGCGGCTCGCCCCGCTCGAAGAGCTCCGCGATGCGCTTGTGGGCCGCGTCCCGTCCCGTGAGCATCCGCCCCGACAGCAGCAGCCGCTCCCCCGGCCGCCAGCGCGCCACCTCCTCCTTCGTCAGGCGCTCGAGGTCCACCCGCCGCGCGCCCTCCCCCGCCTGCCACGTCACCTGCGGCCAGTCGTCGAGGCGCGGCGGCTCGAACTCGGCGGGGCCGGAGCCGTCGAGCGTGAAGTGCACGTGCCGGGTGGCCGCGCAGTTGGGGATCATGGCGACCGGGAGCCCGGCCGCGTGCGTCGGGAACTCCTTGACCTTGACGTCGAGCACGGTGGTGAGGCCGCCGAGCCCCTGGGCGCCGATGCCGAGCGCGTTGACCTTCTGGTACAGCTCGACCCGCAGCTCCTCGACGGGGCCGTCCGGACCGCGCGCGAGCAGCTCGTGCATGTCGATGGGGTCGAGCAGCGCCTCCTTCGCGAGCACCATCGCCTTCTCCGCCGTCCCGCCGATGCCGATGCCGAGCATCCCCGGGGGGCACCACCCCGCCCCCATGCCGGGCACGGTGGCGAGCACCCAGTCGACGATGCCGTCGCCCGGATTGAGCATGGCGAAGCGGGCCTTGTTCTCCGAGCCGCCGCCCTTGGCCGCGATGCGCACGTCCACCTCGCCGCCCGGCACCAGCTCGACCTGGACGGAGGCGGGCGTGTTGTCGCCCGTGTTGCGCCGGGCGCCGAACGGGGGTGAGACGACGGACGCGCGCAGCACGTTGCCGGGGTGCAGGTAGGCGCGCCGCACCCCCTCGTCCACCATCTCCGCCACGCTCATGTGCGCCCGCCAGCGCACGTCCATCCCCACCCGCAGGTAGGCGACGACGATGCCTGTGTCCTGGCACATCGGGCGCCGGCCCTCGGCGCTCATGCGCGAGTTGACGAGGATCTGCGCCATCGCGTCGCGCGCCTCCTCGGACTCCTCGCGCTCGTAGGCTTCGCCGAGCGCCCGCACGTAGTCCGCCGGGTGGTAGTAGGAGATGAACTGGAGCGCGTCCGCCACGCTCCGGACGAAGTCTTCCTGCTCGATCACCGCCATCGCGCACCTCCCGGCCACCGCGCCGCCCGCGCGCGCCGGCTCACCGCCAGCTCTCCAGCTCCAGGTCCGCCGGCTCGAGCAGCCCGGCCTCGTCGTCCTCGCGCCGGCGCTTCTCCGCGTCGTTGCGCCGTTCGTCCTGGCGCCGCAGGTACTCCTCCGTGACCCCGCCCGTCACGTACTCGCCGCTGAAGCACGAGGTGTCGAACGCATCGATGCGCCCCGGCCCGCCGGCCCCGGCCACCGCTTCCTCGAGGTCGCCCAGGTCCTGGTAGAAGAGCCGGTCCGCCCCGATCTCCTCGCGCACCTGCTCCTCGGTGCGGTTGAAGGCGATGAGCTCGCGCGAGGTCGGCATGTCGATGCCGTACACGTTCGGATAGCGCACGGGCGGCGCCGCCGAGGCGAAGTACACCCGGCGCGCCCCCGCCTCGCGCGCCATGTCGATGATCTGCCGCGAGGTGGTGCCGCGCACGATGGAGTCGTCGACCAGCAGCACGTTCCTGCCCTTGAACTCGAGGTCGATGGCGTTGAGCTTCTGCCGCACCGAGCGTTCGCGCTCGCGCTGCCCCGGCATGATGAAGGTGCGCCCCACGTAGCGGTTCTTGATGAACCCCTCGCGGTAGTCCACGCCCAGCTTGGCCGACAGGGGCAGGGCCGAGGTGCGGCTCGTCTCCGGGATGGGGATCACCACGTCGATGTCGTGGTCGGGCGCCTCGCGCAGGATCTTCCGGGCGAGCCGCTCGCCCATGCGAAGACGCGCCCGGTACACCGAGACCCCGTCCAGGATCGAGTCCGGGCGGGCGAGGTAGACGTACTCGAAGATGCACGGGGTGCGCTTCGGCGCTTCGGCGCACTGCCGCACGGACAGCTTCCCGTCCATGGTGATGCACACCGCTTCGCCCGGCTCCACGTCGCGCAGGAACTCGAAGCCGAGACCGCTCAGGGCGACGCTCTCCGACGCCACCATGTACTCCTCTCCGTCCGGCCCCTCGCGCCGCCCGAGCCCGAGCGGGCGGATGCCGTGCGGGTCGCGGAACGCCACCAGCCCGAGGCCGAACACGAGGGCGGCCACGGCGTACCCGCCGACGCAGCGGCGGTGCACCCCCGCCACCGCCTGGAACACGTCCTCCTCGTCGACGTGCACCTTGCCCGAGGCCTGCAGCTCGTGCGCGAACACGTTGAGCAGGATCTCCGAGTCCGAGCTCGTGTTGAGGTGGCGGCGGTCGCCGCTCTCGACGCTCTTGCGCAGCTCCTCCGCGTTCACCAGGTTGCCGTTGTGCGCGAGCGCGATCCCGTAGGGGGCGTTGACGAAGAACGGCTGCGCCTCGAAGGACGCCGCCCCGCCCGCCGTCGGGTAGCGGACGTGGCCGATGCCGACCTCGCCGCGCAGCGCGAGCATGTGCCCGGCGTGGAATACGTCGCGCACCATGCCGATGCTGCGCCGCCAGTGGAGCCGGCCGTTCTCGCTGGTGGCGATGCCGGCGGCGTCCTGCCCCCGGTGCTGGAGCACGGTGAGGGCGTCGTAGAGCGGCTGGTTCACCCGGTCCTTCGCGACGATGCCGACGACCCCGCACATCTACTCGA
>CAZSPS010000127.1:0-4689 GCA_964608875.1 uncultured Ectothiorhodospiraceae bacterium | reverse complement strand
TCTCCGGCGGCGAGGACGGCGGGGAGGAGGACACCGGCTTCCGCATCGCCCTCGAGCGCGGCGGCGCCGATGCGACCCGGATCGTGGTGCGCGACGCCGAGGGCCAGGCCCTTGCCGGCGACACCCCCGACCGCATCCTGGAGGTGCTCCGGCAGCGGCTCGGATAGGCCGGGCGGGTCACGTCTTCCCGCGCCGCTTCACGTGCCGCAGTAGCCGCTTGCGGTGGCGGAGTTGGCGCGGGGTCGGCTGGTTGCGCCGTCCCGCGTAGGGGTTGTCGCCGGAGCGGAGCTCGATCCGGAGCGGGGTGCCGGTGAGACCGAGCCCGGTCCGGACCGCGCGCGCGAGGTAGCGCGCGTAGGGTTCGGGAACGTGCTCCGTCAGGTTGCCGTGGACCACCACGACGGGCGGGTTGGCCCCGCCCTGGTGCGCGTAGCGGAGCTTGATCCGCCGCCCGCGCACCACCGGGGGCGGATGCCGGGCGGCGGCCTCGTGCACGATCCGGGTCAGCTCCGGGGTGCCGATCCGCACCGTGGCCGACTTCCAGGCCTCGTCGACCGAGCGCATCAGCCGCCCCACCCCGTCTCCGCGCAGGGCCGAGATGGTGTGCACGGCCGCGAAGTCCACGAAGCCGAGCTTGCGCGCGACCGCCGCGTGCGCCGCGCGCCGCTCTTCGGGGCCGAGCCGGTCCCACTTGTTGACCGCGACCGCGAGCGCGCGCCCCGCGTCGAGCACGTGGCCGAGCAGCCGGGCGTCCTGCTCGCCCACCCCGGCGCCCGCGTCGAGCACCAGGATCGCCACCTGGGCCGCCTCGATGGCCTGCAGGGTCTTGATGACGCTCAGCTTCTCGATCCGGTCGGAGACACGCGCGCGCCGCCGCACCCCGGCCGTGTCGATGAGCACGAACGGCCGCCCGCCGCGCTCGAACGGCACGAACACGCTGTCGCGGGTCGTGCCGGGAGTGTCGTGGGTGACCACCCGCTCCTCGCCGAGGAGGCGGTTGACGAGGGTGGACTTGCCCGCGTTCGGGCGGCCGACGACGGCGATCCGGACCGCGCGCGGCCCCGCCGCCGCTTCCCCTTCCCCTCCCTCCTCTTCTCCCTCCCCCCACGGCTCTTCGGACGGCGCGGGGAGGGCGTCCTCCGGCGCCGCCGCCCGCGCCAGCGCGCGCAGGCCGCGTCCGTGGGCGGCGGAGACGGGCAGCGGGGTCCCGAGCCCGAGGGCGTGGAAGTCGGCGGTCGCGGTGCGCTCGTCGAGGCCGTCCGTCTTGTTGACGGTGAGCACGATCGGCTTGCCGAGCCTGCGGATGCGGTCCGCGATCGCCTCGTCGTCCGCGGTCCGGCCCGCGCGCGCATCGACCAGGAACAGGATCCGGTCGGCCTCGTCGAGGGCGAGGCGGACCTGCTCGCCGACCCGCTCCGACATCTCCCCGCGCTCGCCGGCGAGCCCTCCGGTGTCCACCACGATGAAGGGCGTGCCGTGGCGCCGGGCGGCGCCGTAGCGGCGGTCGCGGGTGAGCCCCGGACGGTCCGCGACGAGGGCGTCGCGGGTGCCCGTGAGCTGGTTGAACAGGGTGGACTTGCCGACGTTGGGCCGCCCCACGATGGCGACGACGGGCAGCATCGCGGCGGCCTGGCCTTGGGGTCCGGGGGGCTACTCGAACGCGAGTGCGGTGAGCCTGCCCCGCGCTCCGTAGACGATCAGCGCCTGCCCGTGGACCGCGGGCCTGCCGCCGGGCGGCTCGCCGCCGGGGCCGTCGCCGCTCGCCGCGAGCCGGCCGTCCTCGCGCCGGAACCAGTGCAGGTAGCCCTCGAGGTCGGCGAAGACGACGAAGGGGCCGTGCACCACGGGCCGCACGGGCGCGCGCCCGGCGAGGCCGCCGTTCGTCCACACCGTTTGCCCGGACAGGCGGTCGAGGGCCTGGACCGTCCCGTCCTCCGCCGCCAGGTACAGGCGGTCCCGGTCCACCGCGAGGCCGGACGAGGAAGCGAGCTCCCGGCGCCAGGCTTCGCGGCCGGTCGCGATCTCGAAGGCCGCCACCTCCCTGAGGTGGCTGGAGGCGTAGGCCAGCGCACCCTCGATCACCGGCTCGGTGTCGATGTCCACCAGCCGGTCCAGCTCCGAGCGCCCGCGCGCGTCGCTGACCGAGGCCTCCCACAGCACCTCGCCGCTCGCCGCGCGCACCGCGGCCAGGCGGCCGTTATCGAAGCCGGCGACGACGATGCCGGCGGCGGCGGCCGAGGGAGGGGCGGCGCCGCGCAGCGAGAGGCCGGGGGTGTCGGCTTCGTAGACCCAGCGCGACGCCCCGGTGCCGGTGTCGAGACCGGCCAGCTTGCCGTCCAGGGTGCGCACCACGACCGTGCCGCCGGCGGCGCGCGGGCTGCTCAGGACCTCGCTCGAGACCCGCGCCCGCCACACCGGCTCGCCGGTGGCGGCGGCGAGCGCGATCACCTCGCCCTCGTCGGTCCCGGCGAGGACGAGGCCGTCCCCCGCCCCGACTCCGCCGGTGATGGCGGCGTCGACGTCGGCGCTCCACTGCGGGCGCCCGCTCTCGGCGTCGAAGGCCTGGACTTGCCCGTCCTCGCCGGCCGCGAACACGAGTCCGCCCTCCACCGCGGGCGCCAGCGCCGGGGCCAGCTCGCCGTACCCCGAGCCGGCGTCGCGGGACCACAGGGTGCGAACCTCCGCCAGCGGCTCGAAGCGCGGCAACGGCGGGGTCGGCTCGTCGCGCCCGCCCCCGGAGCCGCTGCACGCGCCGAGGAGGGGGAGGGCCGCGGCGAGCGCGGCGAAGGGGATGCGGGCCGCCGCCTTCATGCGCCTCACGGCTCCACCGGAGTGTTGAAGCGGCCGAGGTCGTCGAGCTTCAGGGCGACCCGCTGCCGGCCCGCCGGGAAGGAGTCGTAGCCGGCCGCGGCCCGCTGCCAGGCCTCGCGCGCCGCCTCCGTCTCCCCGCGGGCGTGGTGGACGTCGCCGCGCAGCTCGTCGCCGGCCGCCGCGAAGGGTTCGGAATCGAGCTCGTCGAGCAGGCGCAGGGTCTCGTCGAAGGCGCCGTCCGCGTAGGCCACTTCCGCCAGACGCAGGCGCGCCACGGTCCGCAGGCCGGGCTGCGCGGCGTGCTCCAGCACCCATTCGAAGCGGGCCTTGGCCTCCTCCGTGCGGCCCCGGTCGAAGGCGGACTTCGCCAGCAGCAGGGAAGCGGCGGGCGCGTATCCGCTGCCGGAGTGGTCGGCCAGCAGGGTCGCCCCCGCCTCCTCCAGGGCGGCGTGGTCGCCGCCGGCGGCGGCCTCGCTCACGGCGCCGAACAGGGTCGATGCCGCCTCCGCCCGGCCCTGTTCGTAGCTCTGCCAGAAGGTCCAGCCGGAGATGCCGGCGACCCCGGCCACGACCCCGGCGACCACCGAGCGGCCATGGTCGGTCCACCATTTCTTGAGGGACTCGACCCGCTCTTCGTCGGTGCGGTGCAGGTCCATGACGGGCTCAGGCCTCCTGCCGCCGTTCGCGTTCGCCGCGGGCCTCGAACCAGGCGGCCAGCGACTCGGCGAGGGCGGCGCGCGGCACCGTGCTCTGGGGGAGGTCGTCGCGCAGCGGCTTGATGCTCACTTCGCCCGCTTCGGCCTCGGAGTCGCCCACGATGACGGCCAGCGCCGCCCCGCTGCGGTTCGCCCGCCGCAGCTTGGCCCGGAAGCCGCCCTCGCCGGCGTCCAGCACCGTGCTGAGGCCCGCGTCGCGGAGCTCTTCGGCCACCGCCGGCGCCAGCCGGGCCGCGGCCGCGCCCGCCGCCGCCAGCCAGACCGCGGGGCTCGGAGGCTCGGCTTCCATGCCCGCTTCCGCGAGCAGGGCGATGAGCCGCTCCACCCCCGCCGAGAACCCGACCCCGGGGGTCGGGGCGCCCCCGATCTGCGACACCAGGCCGTCGTAGCGCCCGCCGCCGCACACCGCGTTCTGCGCGCCGAGGCGGTCCGTGGTCCACTCGAACACGGTCTTGGTGTAGTAGTCGAGGCCCCGCACCAGGCGCGGGTTGACGGTATGCGGCACCCCCGCCTCGTCCAGCATCTCCCGCAGGCGGGCGAAGTGGTCTTCGGACTCGGGGTCGAGGGCGTCGATGAGCTTCGGCGCTCCCTCGACGATCGCACGCATCTCCCGGTTCTTGCTGTCCAGCACCCGCAAGGGGTTGGTCTCCGCCCGGCGGCGGGAGTCTTCGTCCAGCCCGGCGCGGTGGTCGAGGAGGTATTCGGAGAGCCGGGCGCGGTAGGCGCGCCGCGTCTCGGGCGTGCCCAGGGAGTTGAGCTCGAGCCGCAGGTCGTCGAGACCGAGCCGGCGCCACAGGCGGGCGGTCAGCAGGACGATCTCCGCGTCCGCGTCCGGCCCCGGCAGCCCGAAGATCTCGCCGCCGATCTGGTGGAACTGCCGGAAACGGCCTCTCTGGGGCCGTTCGTGGCGGAACATCGGCCCGAGGTACCAGAGCCGGTGCGCGCCGAGATGGATGAACCCGTGCTCGATGCCTGCGCGCACGCAACTGGCGGTCTGCTCCGGGCGCAGGGTCAGGCTCTCGCCGTCCCGGTCGTCGAAGGAGTACATCTCCTTCTCGACGATGTCGGTGGCCCCTCCGATGGAGCGCGCGAAGAGCTCGGTGCGCTCCAGCACGGGAGTGCGGATCTCCTCGAACCCGTAGCTCTCGAGCACCGAGCGGGC
>CAZSPS010000126.1:0-1686 GCA_964608875.1 uncultured Ectothiorhodospiraceae bacterium | reverse complement strand
CCGCGCCCATCGCGTCGAGCACGCGGGGGGACAGGACGATGCCGCCGCCCTCGCCGCCCGCCGCCGCACCGTGCAGGACGATGCGCTCCACCATCTCGGCGCGCTCGGCGCCGCGGTCGTCGTCGCCACCGGACATCGGACGTCGCCCCGCCCCGTATCGCCTCGCTCGCGGCGGCCCGCACCGCCGCCGGACGGCGAAGTGTAGCCAACTTGCGGCGCGGGGCGGCAGGCGTGCGCGGCTCTCTATAATGGCGTCGCTTCGGCCCGGCCCACCCCCACCCCTGGAGGACGACACCATGGCCGCCAACTCCGCAGTCGCACGCGACATCGCCTACCAGGTCCATCCCCAGACCAACCTCAAGCGGCACCGGGAGGAAGGCCCGCTGGTGCTCACCCGCGGCGAGGGGGTCTACGTCTACGACGAGGAGGGCCGGCGCTACCTCGAAGCCATGTCCGGCCTTTGGTGCGCGTCGCTCGGGTTCAGCGAGACGCGCCTCGCCGACGCCGCCTACGCGCAGTTGAAGACCCTGCCCTACTACCACACGTTCAACGGCCGGGCGCACCCGATGTGCATCGACCTCGCCGAGAAGCTCGTCGAGATCGCACCTGTGAAGATGTCGAAGGTGCTGTTCCAGTCCTCGGGCTCGGAGGCCAACGACACCGCCATCAAGCTCGCGTGGTACTACCACAACGCCACCGGCCGGCCGGAGAAGAAGAAGATCATCGGCCGCATGAAGGGCTACCACGGCACCACGGTGGCCTCGGTCAGCCTGTCCGGGCAGCCGCTCATGCACACCGACTTCGACCTGCCGCTGCCGGGGTTCAAGCACGCCGGCTACCCGCACTACTACAAGTTCGGGCGCAAGGGGGAGAGCGAGGAGGAGTTCGCGGGCCGCATGGCGCAGAACCTCGAGGACCTGATCCTGGCCGAGGGCCCGGAGACCTGCGCCGCGTTCTTCGCCGAGCCGGTGCAGGGGGCGGGCGGGGTGATCGTGCCCCCGCGCACGTACTTCGAGAAGGTGCAGGCGGTGCTGAAGAAGCACGAGATCCTGTTCGTCGCCGACGAGGTCATCTGCGGCTTCGGGCGCACCGGCGACATGTGGGGGTGCGAGACCTACGATCTGGAGCCCGACATGCTCACGTGCGCCAAGGCCCTGTCGGGCGCGTACATGCCGATCTCCGCCCTCATGATCTCCGAGGAGATGTACGAGGCGATGGTCGAGGAGAGCGAGAAGATCGGGGTGTTCGGCCACGGCTTCACCTACAGCGGCCACCCCGTGACCGCGGCGGTCGCCCTGGAGACGCTGAAGCTCTACGAGGAGCGCGACATCCTGGGCCACGTGCGCGCGGTGGCGCCCGCCTTCCAGGAGCGCATGGCCGCGTTCGCCGGCCACCCCCTGGTGGGCGACGTGAGCGGGGTCGGGCTGCTGGCGGGCCTCGAGATCGTGCAGGACAAGGAGACGCGCGAGGGGTTCGACGAAGAGGTGAAGGCCGCCGAGCGCATCCAGCGCCGGGCGCTCGAGCACGGCGTGGTGACGCGCGCGCTCGGCGACCGGCTCGCGCTTTGCCCGCCGCTCATCATCGAAGAGGCGCACGTGGACGAGATGGCGGGCGCGGTGCAGCGCGCCCTCGACGAAGTGCTCGCCGAGCTGCGCGAGGAAGGCATCGCCGCCGCCGGCTGACCCG
>CAZSPS010000125.1:0-4066 GCA_964608875.1 uncultured Ectothiorhodospiraceae bacterium | reverse complement strand
CCGTTCTGCTTCTATTCGATCGGCGGCTACTTCGTGATCGAGGGCCGGCTCGAGATCGGGACCCTGATGGCCGCGATCGCGGCGCACAAGGATCTCGCCGCGCCCTGGAAGGAGTTGCTCAACTACTACCAGCGCCGGGAGGATGCCCGGATCAAGTACGAGCAGGTGATCGTCCAGTTCAGCCCCGTCGGGATGCTCGACGAGTCGCTCCAGCTCGGGCCCCCGCCCGTGGATGCCAAGGTTTCGGGCGAGATCGCGGCCTCGGGCCTCGCTCTCCGGGACGATACCGGCACGAGCGCCGCGTAGTCCACCCAGTCCGCGTGCACGTCGTCCGTCGAGTTGCCCGCGGCGCGCGCCTCCGCCGCCCACGCCGGGTCCGCCTCGCCGCCGGCGGGCGGCGCGTGCTTCAGGCCGTACAGCAGGTTGTCGCGCACCGTCGCGTTGAACAGGAACGCCTGCGGCCCGACGTAGGCGAGCCGGCGCCCGGTGACCGCCTCGTGCAGCCGGTCCGCGCGCGCGCCGCCGATGGCGAGGGCGCCCGCGGTCGGGCTCGTGAGCCGGGCCAGGATCGGGGCCAGCTCCTCGCGTCCGCTGCCCGCCCCCCCCACGATCGCCGTGTGCGCGTTCGCGGGCACGCTGAACGACGCTCCGGAGAGGAAGGTGGTGCCGGTGTCGTCCTCCAGCGTGAGGCCCGTGGCCTCGATGTCCCCCTCCACCCGCGGGACCGCCGCCGGCGGCTCGTCCTGCAGCGCCTCGTCCAGCATCTCGGGGGGGTTGAACTGCGCGATCACGGTGTCGTACTTGATGCTCGCGTCCTCGCGCCGCTGGTAGTAGTTGAGCAGCTCCTTCCAGGGGGCGGCCAGGTCCTTGTGGGCCGCGATGGCCGCCATCAGGGTGCCGATCTCGAGCTCCCCCCCGATCACGAAGTAGCCGCCGATGGAATAGAAGCAGAACGGACCCAGGTGGTTGATGGAGTTGTTGAGGAACTTGATGACGAACTTCCAGATGAAGATGCGCAGCCGCACCCCGTAGATGAGGCCGAGCCGGTAGGACATGCCGGCGCGCTCGTAGGCGGAGGTGTCGTTGCCGTGGATGTCCTGGATGCCGGACACCGCCTCCCCGATGCGGTCCGACAGCCGCCGCACCAGCTGCACCCGCTCCTTGCCGAGGAGGTTCACCCGGCGCTGCAGCTTCGGCACGATGTAGAACTGGAACGGGTAGAGCGCCACCGCCGCCGCCGCCATCAGCCAGTTCTGCACCAGCAGGAAGGCGAGGATGACGAGCAGGTAGCCGCCCTGGAAGATCGGCAGCTTGAACGCGTCCCCGATGAAGCCGCCCAGGGGCTCCACCTCGGCGGTGACCATGGTGATGATCTCGCCCTGGGAGAGCTTGCGGAAGTGCGGCAGGGGGAAGCGCAGCACGCGGCTGTAGAGCTCGTAGCGCAGCCGGCGCAGCATGCGCTCGCCGACGCGCCCGGCGAGCACGTTGATGGCGTACTTGAACCCCTGGTTGACGGCCACCAGCAGCAAGAACGCGCCGCAGAGGGCGAACAGGTACTCGATCTGGGTGAGGGTGAAGCCCAGCGCGAGCACCGGGTAGTCCGCCGCGTCGCCCTGGATGACCCGGTTCACGATCTGCTTCGGCAGCTCGTAGAACGCGTACAGGAAGGGGAAGGAGAAGACGGCGATGAGCGTCAGCCCGATCTGGGCGCGCAGCGAGTGCCGGATGATGTAGCGGTAGATGGTGGGTTCCATGTCGGTGCGCCCGGCGCCGGTTCGGGGCATCGAGGCCTCAGGGCCTCAGGGCCTCAGGACCATCCCTTCGCGGGCCACCAGCGCGCCCGGGAAGAGTGCGCGCGCCGCCTCGCCGATGCGGTCGAGGGCCTCGTCGTCCCGGTCCGGGGCGTGGTGGAAGATGACGTAGGTCTTGACCCCGGCCGCGCGGCAAAGCCGCGCCCCCTCCTCCCAGGTCGAGTGGCCCCAGCCCCGGTGGCGGGGGAGCTCCTCGTCGGTGAACATCGCGTCGTAGATCATCGCGTCCGCCCCCTCGACGAGGGCGAGCACGTTCCGGTCCGGCGCCCCCGGCTCGTGCTCGGTGTCGGTGACGTAGCAAAGGCTGCGCCCGCCGTATTCGAGCCGGTAGCCGATCGCCCCGTCCGGATGGCGCAGCGCGGCGGTGCGCAGCGAGACCTCGGGGGCGGGGCGGAGCCGGTCGCCGGCCCGGAAGTCGCGGTAGGACACGTCGGCGCCGAAGACCTCGGGCGGCACCGGGAAGAGCGGCGAGCTCATGAGGTGGCGCACCGCGCTCTCCGTGCCCCCGGCCTCCCCTCCCCGGTGCCCGGACCAGATGCGCAGCCGGTTGCCCGGACAGTGGGCGAAGGAGAAGAACGGCAGGCCGAGCACGTGGTCGACGTGGCTGTGGGAGAGGAAGAGGTCGAGGTCGGTGCAGCCTTCGGCGGCGAGGAGCTCGCCGAGCGGGCGCAGGCCCGAACCCGCGTCGAAGATCAGCACCCGCTCCCCGCAACGCACTTCGACGCAGGACGTGTTCCCGCCGTAACGCACGGTGCCGGCGCCGGAGACCGGAATGCTCCCCCGCACCCCCCGGAACGTGGCGTACATCTCGCGGCCGGCGGCACTCACCGGGACAGTATGCCACGCGCCCGGACGGCCGCCCGCCCGGGGTTGGTTACACTCGCGCCCGGCGCACCGCCCCGGGACGCAAAGCCATGAACCCGCCGCCCGATCCGATCACCGTCTCCGTCGTCCAGCACCGGCTGGTCGGGATCGTGGACGAGATGGGGGAGGCGATGCTGCGCACCTCCTTCTCCCAGATCCTCAACTCCAGCCGCGACTTCTCGACCGCGATCACCACCGCCGCGGGCGAGCTGGCGGCGCAGGCGGAGTACATCCCGGTGCACGTGGGGGCGATGCCCGCCGCCGCCCTCGCCGTGCTCGAGGCGTTCGGCGGCGACATCCATCCGGGCGACGCGTTCCTGCTCAACGACCCCTACCACGGCGGGAGCCACCTGCCGGACCTCACCGCCTGCCTGCCGGTGTTCGCCGGCGGGCGGCTCCTGTTCTGGGCCCTCAATCGCGCGCACCACTCCGACATCGGGGGCGCCACCCACGGCGCCTACAACGCCTCGGCCACCGAGATCTGGCAGGAGGGGCTGCGGGTGCCGCCGCTGCGTCTCTACGACCGCGGCGAGCCGCACGAGGACGTGCTGCGGATGCTGCGCACCAACGTGCGCCATCCGCGCGACTTCCTCGGCGACCTCGCGGCCCAGATCGGCTCGGTGCGCCTCGGCGAGCGCCGCCTCGTCGAGTTCGTGGACGAGTACGGCGCGGACACCGTCGCCGGCTCGGTGGAGCGCATCCTCGACGCCGCGGAGGCCGAGACGCGCGCCATCGTCGCCGGGTGGAAGGATGGGGTCTACACGGGCGCGGCGGTGCTGGACGACGACGGGCGCGGCCACCCGGACGTGGCCGTGCGCGCCACGGTCACCGTGCGCGGGGGCGGCCTCGTGGTGGACCTCCGCGAGTCCGACCCGCAGGTGGAGAGCTTCCTCAACTCCTCGCAGGCCAACACCCGCTCCGCCGTGGCCATGGCCCTCGCCTACCTGCTCGACCCCGGAGTGGCGAGGAACGACGGCGCCATGCGCCCGGTCGAGATCGTGACCCGGCCCGGCACCATCGTGTGCCCGCACGAGGGCGCCCCGGTCACCATGTCCACCTCCCACTGCGCCCAGGAGATCATCGAAGCGGTGGTGACGGCCCTCGCCCCCGCCTGCCCGGAGCGCGCCATGGCCGCATGGGGGAAACGGCTTCGCATCGCCCTCAAGGGCCGCGACCCGCGCACCGGCCGGGACTTCATCTGGCACATGTTCCACGCCCGTCCGGGGGCGGGGGCGTCGTCCGGCGGCGACGGCTGGCACAACGCGGGCGAGTGGCATTCGGCGGGCGGCCTCAAGTTCGGCTCGGTGGAGGTGGCCGAGGTGCGCTTCCCCCTGCACTTCCGCCGCCACGAGTTCCGGCCGGACTCGGGGGGCGACGGGCGCTACGTGGGC
>CAZSPS010000124.1:0-6381 GCA_964608875.1 uncultured Ectothiorhodospiraceae bacterium | reverse complement strand
GGGGCGGCGGGCTCCAGGGTGTGGCGGCGGCCGGCTTTCTGGAAGAGGAAGAGGTCGGCGGGGGCGTCGGCGAAGCGGATCCAGCCCTTGGCGCGGACGACGGAGGGGGGCAGGGCGGTTGCCGCGTCGAGGAAGGCGCTTCGCTCCGGCGGGCTGGGGAAGGTGACGGTGGCGGCGCGGAATGCGGCGTCGTGTCGGGGATGCGGCGGCGACGGGGGCGCGGGGTTGAAGGCGCCGTCGGGGTTGCCGGTGCTGTCGGTGCTGTTGCCGGGGCCGCCGGTGCTATCGGGGCGGGCGAAGGCCAGTGGGAGCGGCACGTCGGCTTGCACCGCGTGGACCAGCGCCGCGGCCGGGGCCAGGTCGGCGAGGCTGCGGCGGGCGGCGTCGAGGGCGGGGGCGTCCGCCAGGTCCGTCTTGTTGAGCACCAGCAGGTCGGCGGCGGCGAGCTGCCGGCGCACCGTGTCCGCGAGGTAGCGGTCGCGGAGTTGGTGGGCGAGCCCGCCCGCGTCCACCATCACCACTACCCCGTCCGGCACGAAGGCCGGGTCCAGCACGGCGACGTCGGCGAGCCGCGCCGGGTCGGCCACGCCGCTCGCTTCGACCACGACGTGGTCCACGGCATCCGCACGCTCGGCCACCCCCATCAGCGCCTCGCTCAACCCGTCGGCGAGCGAGCAGCAGATGCAGCCGTTGGCGAGCGCGATGGTGTCGCCGCCGTGGGCGCGGACGAGGTCCCCATCGACGGCGAGGCTGCCGAAGTCGTTCACCAGCACGGCGTAGCGCACCCCGCCGGGGGCGGCGAGCAGCCGGTTGAGCAGGGTAGTCTTGCCGGCCCCGAGGAAGCCTCCGACCACGGTGAAGGGGAGCGGCGCCGGCACGACGGTGAGGCGGCGAGCAGTGGGCGGTAGAGGCCGGGGGCCGGGCGAAGCGGCTCGGGGGTTCGCAGGCGGGTCGGCCGCGCCGCGCCGCACGCCGCGCCCCGCTCAGGCGCTCCCCGCCGCCGGGAAGTCGCGCCCGCCCAGCACGGTGCCGGCGACCGGCACGTCCTTGAGCGCCTCCGGGGCGACGGCCTCGGGGTCTTCGTCCAGCACCGCGAAGTCGGCGTACTTGCCGACTTCCACCGACCCCACCAGATGGTCCAGCTTCAGCGTGTAGGCGGCGCCCAGGGTGATGGCGCGCAGCGCCTCGCCGACCCCAATCCGCTCCTCCGGCCCCAGCACCCACCCCTCGCGCGTCGTCCGGTTCACCGCGCACCACGCCGTGAACAGCGGCGCCAGCGGGGTGATGGGCGCGTCGGAGTGGATGGCGAAGGGCACGCCCGCGTCGCGCGCCCCCGCGCAGGCGTCCATGCGCCACGCCCGGTCCGGCCCCATCGTGATGCGGTAGTGCTCGAGCCCCCAGTAGTAGATGTGGTTGGCGAACAGGTTGCAGCAAAGGCCGAGCGCCTTCATGCGCCGGAACTGCGCGGCGTCCGCCATCTGGCAGTGCTGCAGCGTGTGGCGGTGGTCGGGGCGGGGGTGGCGGGTGAGGGCGCGCTCGAAGGCGTCGATCATCAGCTCGATCGCCTCGTCGCCGTTGGTGTGCACGTGCAGGTGGCAGCCGGCCGCGTGGAACTCCTCGACCTGGCGCACCAGCTCGGACGGCTCCAGGTTCCACACCCCGTTCGGCGCGCCGTTGTAGTAGCCGGGCCAGCGCAGCCGCCCCGTGAACCCCTGGATCGAGCCGTCCGTCATCAGCTTCACCAGGCCGAGGTGCAGCTTGGCGGTCGAGGTCCCGCGCAGCCCTTCCACCAGCGCGATGCCCTCGGCGGTGGGGCGCGAGATGCCGGCATAGGCGGGGACGAGGCGGATGGGGAAGTCGTCCTCGGCCGTGACGGAGCGGTACGTCGCGACGGTCTCGTCGTCGAAGCGCGAGTGCAGGTCGGTGGCGGTGGTGACCCCCGCGAGGTTCGCCGAGCGCCCGAAGCGGCGCAGGTCCTCGGGCGCGAGCGGGCCTGCGAAGAACTGGCCGCCCGCCACCCGGTAGGCCATGTGCATCGCCGCCATCTCCTGCAGCTCGCCGGTCGGCTCGCCGCGCCCGTCCTTGGCGATGCCGTGGACGTTGGTGTCGCGGGTGATGCCGGCGCGTTGCAGCACGAGGCCGTTCACGTTGAGGAGGTGGCCGCTCGCGTGGACCACCAGCACGGGGCGGGCGGTCGAGACGCGGTCGAGGTCGGCGGCGGTCATGCGCCGGTCGCCGAAGTAGATGGGGTCGAAGCCCCAGGCGAAGAGGGGCGCGACGGGGTCGTCGAGCGCCGCTTCGGCCCGTTGCAGCCGCTCGACCACGGCGTCGATGGAGTCGAGGCCGGGCCAGACCTTGCCGTCCGGCGCGCGCCGGTCGAAGTAGCCGGCGTAGGGGTGGCCCCACACCGCGCCCTCCATGGAGTGGCAGTGGCCTTCGACGAAGCCGGGGGTGAGGACCTTGCCGGCGTAGGTGTCGTCCACGGCGGCGGCCGCACGCCCGGCGCCGCCGCTGCCGCCACCGCACCAGCCGGCCACGTCCTCCTCCCCGCCGACGGCGAGGATGCGCCCCTCGCGCACCGCGACGTGCGTCGCCGCCGGCCGGGCGCGGTCCATGGTGACGATCTTGCGCGCCCTCAGCACGCGGATCCCGTTGTCGCTCTCGCTCATCCCGCCCTCCGCTCTCCGTCGTTCCGCGTGTCCGATCCGGCGGCGCGCAACCGCGCAACCGCCGGGTCCGGAACCGGATGATACGCAAGCGCGCGAAGCTGTCAGAATCCGCAGTGCGCCGTCTCCGGCCCGCGGGGCTCCCCGGCGGCCGGCGCGGCGGCGGCGCGGCGGACACATGTCCGGCCCGGACGAGCACCACGGAGAGATACGCGATGACCTACCGCAACCTGCCCCCCGAGACCCTCGAGCGCGAGTTCAATCCGCGCGCGGCCGCGCAGAACATCGACGAGCGCCTGGCGGCGAGCGCGGCGGCGTCGGCCGCGACGCGCGCGCGCCTCGACCCCGTGCTGGACGTGCGCTACGGACCGGGCGAGAAGGAGACGCTCGACATCTTCCCCGCCCCGGACCGCGGCCCACACGCGCGCGCGCCCGTCCAGCTCTTCATCCACGGCGGCTACTGGCGGGCGATGGACAAGAGCGACTACAGCTTCATCGCCGACGTCTTCCATCCGGCGGGCGCCGTCACCGTGGTCATCAACTACGACCTCTGCCCCGCCGTCACCCTCGACACCGTGGTCGAGCAGTCGAACCGCTCCATCGCCTGGACGTACCGCAACGTCGCGCGCTACGGCGGCGACCCGGAGCGGCTGTACGTGTCCGGCAACTCCGCCGGCGGGCACCTGACGGCGATGGCCCTCGCCCACGACTGGGCCGGGGCGGAGGGCCTGCCCGCGGACCTCATCAAGGGCGCGTCGCCGATCACGGGCGTGTTCGACTGCGAGCCCGTGCTCGACATCACGGTGAACGAGGAAGTGCGGCTCGACGGGGTGGAGAGCGCGCGGCGCCTCAGCCCGCTCCGCCACCCGCCGCGCCGCGCCCTCCCCTTGCTGATCTCGGTCGGGGGCGCGGAGCCGGAGCTCTGGATCCGGATGTCGAAGGACTACGCCGCGCTCTGCCGCGAGCACGGCATCGAGTGCGAGTACATGGAGTTGCCCGGCCACGACCACTTCGACATCAGCCGCGCCGCGGGCGACCCCGAGAGCCCGCTCGCCCAGGCCATGGTGCGCATGATGGGGCTCGGATAGCCCCTCAGCGGCCGGTGAACTTCGGGCGCTCCTTGGCGAGGAAGGCGCGGAAGCCGATCCGGAAGTCCTCGGTGTCGTAGCAGTCGTAGCCCTCGTCCCGCTCCTCCTCCGTGAGGGGGCGGGGGTCGAGCAGGCGCAGGATGAACTTCTTGTGCCAGCGCGCGGAGAGCGGCGCGCCCTCGGCCACGCTCGCGGCGAGGCGGTGGGCGGTGGACTCGACCTCGGCGTCCGCCGCCACCCGGTTCACGAGCCCGAGGCGCAGCGCGTCCTCCGCCCCGAAGACCTCGCCCAGGAGCAGGATCTCGAGCATCGCGTTCGCGCCCAGCTTCGCCACCAGCGGCGCCAGCTCTTCCGGGGACTCGACCAGCCCGAGGCGCTTCACGGGCACGCCGAAGCGGCTCGAGGCGCCGCACACCCGCAGGTCGCACATCACGGCGACCCCGAGGCCGCCGCCGATGCAGTCGCCTTCGATGAGGGCGATGGTGGGATGGCGGCAGCCGGCCACCGCTTCGAGGGCCGCCCCCAGGATGCGCGCGTAGACCCGGCCGCGCCGCTTGTTCGAGCGCCATTCGGCGAACTCGCTGATGTCCGCGCCCGCGCTGAACGCCCGTCCGCCCGCGCCGCGCAGCAGCACGCAGCGCACCTCGGGGTCGGCGTCGAGCTCCGCCATCGCGTCCTGGAGGCCGAGGGCGATCGCGACGCTGAGCGCGTTGCGGCGTTTCGGGGCGTCGATGACCACGGTCGCGACCGGACCGTCGCGCGTCACCCGCACCTGGCCGCGGCCGTTGGCGTCCGCCCCCGCCCCCGCCGCGTCCACCTTCGCGCCCGCCGCCTTCGCCTGCGCCGCGTTCCCGCCGCCGGGGTCCGCGCCCTTGCCTCCTCCTCCTCCTGCCGGCCGCCTGCCGGCCTTCGCCTCTGCGGTCATCTGCTCTCTCCTTCCTTTCGGGTTTCCGTGGCCGCGGCGCGCTAGCGCCCCCGCACGAAGGGGCGGGCCGGGGCGAACAGCGGGACGTGCCGGTACTTGAAGAACGGGATGAGGACCGCGCCCGCGACGAAGCCGCCGACGTGGGCGCCCCAGGCCACCCCGCCGCCCCCGCCGCCCGATGCGATGGCGGAGTTGACGAGCTGCAGCAAGAACCATCCGCCCAGCACCCAGCCAGCGCGGATGCGCATGGTGTGGAGGAAGATGCCGAGCGGGATGAGCACCAGTACGCGGGCGTGCGGGTAGAGCAGGAGGTAGGCGCCCAGGACCCCCGACACGGCCCCGCTCGCGCCGATCACCGGCACCGTCGAGGCGGCGTCGGGCACGGTGTGGGCGAGCAGGGCGAACAGCCCGCACACGGCGTAGAAGGCCGTGAAGCGCACGGGGCCCATGGCGTCTTCCACGTTGTTGCCGAAGATCCACAGGTACATCATGTTGCCGATGACGTGCATCCAGCCGCCGTGCAGGAACATCGACGTGAACGCCGTCATCCACGCCGGCACCCGCTCGAGCTCGGCGGGCAGGTGCGCCGCGCCGGACAGCACCGCCGGGATCGCGCCGAACGCGTACACCGCGTACTGCCGGGCGCCGCCGACGAGCGAGCTCTGCCACAGGAACACGAGCGCGCACACGACGATGAGCGCCACGGTGACGAACGGGGTGTGCCGGGTCGGATTGTCGTCGTGCAGGGGGATCATGGGAGCGTGGCGGGCGGGGACGGCGGCTGCGCGGCCGGGGGAGATGCGGGCTGCGGCGCATCATACCCTCTCGGGAGCCCCTCGCGCGCCGCGCACCGCCCGCTGCCGGTGTAAGATCGGGGAGGTGTCTTTCCCGGCGGCGGAGGCGGGGCCCGATGCGGATACGGATCGAATACTGCGGAGTTTGAGGCTACGAGCCTCGCGCCGTGAGCGCGAAGGAAGACCTCGTGGCGGCGTACGGAGCCGACGTGGAGCTGGTGAAGTCGAGCGGAGGTGTGTTCGAGGTCACGGTGGACGACCGCCTCGTCTTCTCCAAGCGCGCCCTCGGGCGGTTCCCCGAGCCGGACGAGCTGCGCCGCCTCGCCGCAGGCGGCGAACCGCAGCCCTCGTCCGGTCCGGCGGGCGGCGGTTGCGGCTGCTGCTGACCGGCGCGTCCGCCGCCGGCCGCCTACTTCGTTCCGTAGAGCCGGTCGCCGGCGTCGCCGAGGCCCGGCCGGATGTAGCCGTGGTCGTCCAGGCGTTGGTCCACCGCCGCGACGTACACCGGCACGTCGGGGTGGTCGTGGGCGAACGCTTCCAGCCCCTCGGGCGCCGCGACCACGCACACCAGCCTGAGTGACCGCGCCCCCGCTTCCTTCAGGCGTTGCAGCGCCGCCGAGGCGGAATGCCCGGTGCCGAGCATCGGGTCCACGACGATGACCTCGCGGTCCCCCAGGTCCTCCGGCACCTTGAAGTAGTACTCCACCGCCATCAGGGTCTCGGGCTCCCGGTAGAGCCCGATGTGCCCTACCCGCGCCGACGGCATGAGGTCCAGCATGCCTTCGAGCAGTCCGTTCCCCGCCCGCAGGATCGAGACCAGCACCAGCTTCTTGCCGGCCAGCACGGGCGCGGTCATCGCCTCCAGCGGCGTCTCGATCCGCTCTTCGGCGAGCGCGAGATCGCGCGTG
>CAZSPS010000123.1:0-1594 GCA_964608875.1 uncultured Ectothiorhodospiraceae bacterium | reverse complement strand
AGGTCTTGGTTCGAGTCGGTGGCCCAGTAAATCTTGATTTCTTCGTCGTTCTCGGTGGTGCTGTCCGTCGCGGCGGCGATGATGATCTCGTAGGTCTCGTCGGCCTCGGTGGATGGCTGGTATCGGTAGCAGACGTTGGTATTGGTGCAGAAAAGAGACGCAGGCGCCCCGAAGTACGCTCTCCCTGTGGTTACTTGTTCTGCCGAATTGTCGTCGCCGACGCTGGTGACGGTGTAGTCAGTGCCGTGCGTCGCCTCCGTGCTCAAGGGGCGAAATCTGACGTCCCATTTGCTATATCCCGAATCGGAGGCATTGGTGGTCAGGATGATGGTGAGGGTCTCGCCCTCGTAGATCTCGGTCGGCGCGTAGCTGAAGGTCGTCTGCGCCCCGGCCTCGAAGGCCAGGCCCGCCAGCAGCAGCGGCAGCAGGAGCAAGGCCGCCAGGCCGCGGCGGAACGGTCCCGCCGGCCGGAACGGTCCAACCGACCGGAACGGTCCAACCGACCGGAACGGGCCCGACGGGCGGCGCGGGGGCGCGGCCTTCGCGGGGGCCCTGGCGGCCAGAATCTCGACGTCCTGCTGCTCGGCGGTACGGGTCATGGCTCTACCTCGGAACATGAAGCGTCAATCTCGTAGGAAGCTGCATTACTCGGCCCGGGGCGCCCCCGGCTCGGAAGCCGGGGCAGGCAGCGGGCGGCGGTCCGCCAGGCGGTTCGCGCCGACGGCGAAGGGCACGGTCACGGGGTCGGGAACGGAAGCGAGCGGCGCCGGCCCGGAGGCCGGGGCAGGCGCGGCGGGGCCGGGGGCGCAGATGCCGCCCGCGGCGCAGGCCGCGCCGGCGCGGAACGTCACCACGACCGGCGCCTCGTCTGCGGGCGCGAGCGTGAGGCGCCAGGCGTGGGCCGGGCGCCCGAAGGCGGTCTCGGGGGCGACGGCGACAAGCCGCCCGCCCTGCACCGCCACCGAGGGCGTCTCCGCCGAAAAATCCGCCACCGGGCGCGAGAACGCGACGGCAAGCGAGAACGGCGCGCCGCCGTGCGACGCCGGCGCCGGGTCGGGAAACGCCGCCGCGAGCGGCGCCGGAGGGCGCGCCAGCCACGCCGGGTCCACCGGCAGGAAGCGGCGCTCGTAGAGGTACTCCGACGGGTAACGGGGCACGACCAGCGTCTCGGCGCCGGTGGCGGGGTCTCCGGCACGAGTGTCGACCAGGCTCGCCAGCGCCTCCGGCGCGGGCGCATCGAGCGGGCGCGGCCAGCGCACCACCGCACCCGGGGGCGGCGCCGGGCCGCCGCCGACGTCGAAGCCCCAGCTCACCAGCCAGCCGCCGGGCGGCCCGCCCGGCAGCGTACCGCCCGGCAGCGCCTCGACATGGCCGCCGCGCACCCCGAGCGCGCTCTGCCGCCCGCCGAGCGAGTGCGCGCGCACGAAGCGCGCCACGCCCGCCGCCGGGTCGATCGCATACTCCACCGCCCGGCTGTACTCGCCGCCCCTGCGCGCGAGCGGCTCGCCGGTCACCGGGTCCACCACGCAGGCCACCCCGTTGTCGAACAGCAGCAGGTTGCCGTTGGGAAGCAATCGCGCCGCGTGCTGGCCGC
>CAZSPS010000122.1:0-1945 GCA_964608875.1 uncultured Ectothiorhodospiraceae bacterium | reverse complement strand
GCCGGAGGGGGAGCCCGCGGCCCGCCCCGTCAGGCGGGGCGGGCCGCGGGCTCCCCCTCCGGCGGGTCGCCGGCGCAGCGCCAGCAGGCGCCGAAGCCGTGCTCGATCCACTCGCCGCAAGATGGGCAGCGCCACGGCTCGCCGGCGCCGTCCTCCCGGACCCCGGCGCGGGCTTCCTCGACGATCGCGCGCGCCCGCGGCTCGTCCGCGTCTTCGAGCACCCACAGCTCCGGCCAGCACTCGTTGGGCGGCAGCTCGCCGGCGCCGCCCACGAGGTACTGGTTCTTCACCAGGCACCCGATCCCCTGCTCCTCCAGCAGGGTCCGGAGCCAGCCTGCGAGCACCGGGTCGTGCGAGCCGAAGACCCGCTTCACTCCGGCCGCTCCCGCCGCCCCTCGCGCGGACGCAGGTGGGGGAAGAGGATCACGTCCCGGATGGAGCCGGCGCCGGTGAGCAGCATCGCCAGCCGGTCGATGCCGATCCCTTCGCCCGCGGTCGGCGGCATCCCGTATTCGAGCGCGGTCACGTAGTCCTCGTCGAACGCCATCGCCTCCTCGTCGCCGCCCGCGCGCCGTTGCGCCTGCTCGCGGAAGCGGGCGGCCTGCTCGTCGGGGTCGTTCAACTCGGAGAAGCCGTTCGCGATCTCCTGCCCGCCGGCGAACAGCTCGAAGCGGTCCGTGACGCTCGGGTCCTCTTCGTTGCGCCGCGACAGGGGCGACACCTCGGCCGGGTAGTGGGTGACGAAGGTGGGGGCGATGAGCCGCGGCTCCACCCGGTGCTCGAAGATCTCGACGAGCGCCTTGCCGGGCCCCGTACCGGGCGCGAGCTCGAGGCCGAGGCCGCGCGCGGCCGCGCGCAGCGCCTCGGGATCGGCGAAGTCCACCGCGGCGAGCGCGGGCTCGTGCGCGAGCACGGCCTCGCGCACCGTGAGCCGCTCGAAGGGGCCGCCCCCGAAGTCCACCCGCCGGCCCTGCCACTCCACCGCCGTCCCGCCCGCGACCGTCTCGGCGAGCGGGCCGAGCAGCTCTTCCGTCAGCTCCATGAGGTCGCGGAAGTCGGCATACGCCTGGTAGAACTCAAGCATGGTGAACTCGGGGTTGTGGCGGGTGGAGAGCCCCTCGTTGCGGAAGTTGCGGTTGATCTCGAACACCCGCTCGAAGCCGCCCACCACCAGGCGCTTCAGGTACAGCTCGGGCGCGACCCGCAGGTAGAGCGGGATGTCGAGGGCGTTGTGCCAAGTCTCGAAGGGGCGGGCCATCGCGCCGCTCGCGATGGGCTGCATCATCGGCGTCTCGACCTCGAGGAAGCCGCGCTCGGCGAAGAAGCGCCGGATGAAGTCCACCATCCGGGTGCGGGCCCGGAACACGGCGCGCGCCTCGGGGTTCACGATGAGGTCGAGATAGCGCCGGCGGTACTTCGTCTCGCGGTCCGCGAGGCCGTGGAACTTCTCGGGCAGCGGGCGGAGCGCCTTCGCGAGCAGGCGCATGGAGTCGACCTGCAGCGACAGCTCGCCGGTGCGGGTGCGCATCGCGGTCCCCTCGGCCCCGACCAGGTCGCCGAGGTCCCAGCCGCGGAACGCCCGGTAGGCGCCGCCGCCGTCGTCGCCGCCGCCGCCGCCGAGATCGTCCCGCCGCACGTAGAGCTGCAGGCGGCCCGAGCCGTCCTGCAGATGGGCGAAGCTCGCCTTCCCCATCACCCGCCGGGTCATCATCCGCCCGGCGACGGCGAAGCGCCGCGGCTCGGCCGCGAGGTCGTCCCCGGAGAGCGCCCCGCACTCGGCGTGGACCTCGGCCGCGCTCGCGCTCGGGCGGAAGTCGTTGGGATAGGGGTTCCCGGTCTCGCGCAGGGCCGCGAGCTTCTCGCGCCGGCGGGCGATCTGCTCGTTCGCCTCCGCCTCCGGAGCCGCCCCGCCGCCGTCCGCACCCGGGGACGCGGCCCCGCCTTC
>CAZSPS010000121.1:0-2908 GCA_964608875.1 uncultured Ectothiorhodospiraceae bacterium | reverse complement strand
AGTCGTGCCGCTCCAGCCACTCGATGAGCTCGAAGTCGCGCTCCAGCGCGAGCACGGGGTTCTCGTCGAGCGCGTGGAACGGCGCGAGGAAGATGCCGAACCGGAGGTGGCGGCTCATGATGCGGCTCCTGAGGTGGGAGGGCGAAGCCTAACGCAAGCGCCCCGGTTCCCCAAATGCGCCCGCGCGCGCACCGCGCCGGTTGATACCGGGCCGCGCGGAGCCTACATTGCGAAGCCAAGGCCCGCGCCCGCGCGAGACGACCCGCGCCCGCGCCCGCGCGCGCCGTCCCTCCAGAACCCCGAGGATGGGCAGAGATGGCATACCAGGACCTTTTCGTCGTCCTCGACGACACCCCCGAGTGCGAGGAGCGCGTGAACGTCGCGCTCCGGCTCGCCGAACGGCACGAGGCGCACCTCTCGGGCCTCATGGCCGTGGAGCAGGTGCGCGTGCCGGCCTACGCCGAGACCCATCTGCCGCCGGAGATGATGGAGGAGCGGCGCCGGCTCGAAGACGAGGCGCGCGCGCGGGTGCGCGAGCGCTTCGAGCGGCAGGCCGGCGCGGCCGGGGTGCGCAACGAGTGGTACACCGTGGACGGCGACCCGGTGCTGGCCGCCACCACCTTCAGCCGCCATGCCGACCTCGCGGTCGTCGGCCAGTACAACCCGGCGGGCGCAGGCCTCGGCACCAGCCCGAACCTGGCCGAGCACGTGGTGCTGGGGAGCGGGCGCCCCGTGCTGGCCGTGCCCTTCGTCGGGGCGTATCCGCACGTCGGCCGGCGGGTGCTGATCGCGTGGGAGGGCGGCCGCGAGGCGGCGCGCGCGGTGGCCGACGCCATCCCCATCCTGCACATGGCCGAGCGCGTCGTGGTGCTCTCGGCGAACCCCGGCTCGGGCGCGCACCCGGAACGGCACGGCGACGTGCCGGGCGCGGACATCGCCCGCCACCTCGCCCGGCACGGGGTGAACGTGGACGTGCAGCGCATGGAGAGCCGGGACGTGCGGGTCGCCGACATGCTGCTCAACCGGGTCTCGGACGAGTCCATCGACCTGCTGGTGATGGGGGCGTACGGCCATACCCGGATGCGCGAGCTGTGGCTCGGCGGGGTGACCCGCGAGGTGCTCCGGCACATGACCGTGCCCGTGCTCATCTCGCACTGACGCGGCGCAACGTAGGGAGTGAGCGCGATGCGTGAACGATACCGGCCCCGGCCCCTGGTGCGCTCCGGCGGCGGCGGCGACGCGGGATCCGGCCCCGGCCCCGGCCCCGGCTCCGGCGCGGGTGCGGGCGCCGCCTCCGCCGAGACCCGGCGGCGGTTCGCGGCGCGCCCCGGCGGGCGCAAGGAGATCCTGTGCGCCTACGGGGTGGACGTGGACGCGGTCGCGGGCTGGCTCGGCTCCTACGGCGGCGAGGACTCGCCGTGCGACATCTCGCGCGGCCTGTTCGCGGGCGAGGTCGGCGTGCCGCGCCTGGTGCGGCTGTTCGACCGGCTCGGCATCCGCACCACGTGGTTCATCCCCGGGCACTCCATCGAGACCTTCCCCGAGCAGTGCCGGACGGTGGCGGAGGCGGGCCACGAGATCGGGGTCCACGGCTATTCCCACGAGAACCCCATCGCCATGACCCCGGAGCAGGAGGAGGCGGTGCTCGACAAGTGCATCGGCCTCATCGAGCGGCTGTGCGGACGCCCGCCCACCGGCTACGTCGCGCCGTGGTGGGAGTTCAGCCCGGTCACCAACGAGCTGCTGCTGCGCCGCGGCATCAAGTACGACCACAGCCTGATGAACGACGACTTCCATCCGTTCTACGTGCGGGTGGGCGACCGCTGGACCAAGATCGACTACTCCAGGCACCCGGACGAATGGATGAAGCCGCTGGTGCGCGGCGAGGAGACGGACCTCATCGACATCCCCGGCAACTGGTACTTGGACGACCTCCCGCCGATGATGTTCGTCAAGAGCGCGCCGAACAGCTACGGCTTCGCCAACCCGCGCGACATCGAGCAGCTCTGGCGCGACCAGTTCGACTGGGTGTACCGCGAGTACGACTACGCGGTGTTCACGATGACGATCCACCCCGACGTGTCGGGCCGCCCTCAGGTGCTCCTGATGCACGAGCGCCTCCACGAGCACATGGCCTCCCATCCCGGCGTGCGCTTTTGCACGTTCGACGAGATCGCGGACGACTTCCGCGCCCGCTGCCCGCGCGGCGCGGCGGCGGCGCCGGCGGCGCCGGCAGCGGAGGCCGGGGCCGGGGCGGCGGCCGGGACCGAGGCCGCGGACTGAGGCGCGCCCCCGCGATGTGCGGACTTTGCGGGATGCTGGGCGGCGGGGAGCGGCACTGGACCGAGCGCGCCGCGAGCCCCGCCATCTTCGGCGCCGCGAACGCCGACGGCGCGGCGGGTGCGGCGGCGGCCGGTAGCGGTGGCGGGACAGTGGGCGCCGGCCGGCCCCCCGTGACCGCCGCGCACGAGCGCCAGCAGCGGGTGCGCCTGGTGAACCGGGTGCTCGACCCCCTGGGGCTCGTGCTCTCCGACTGGTCCGCCTCGTCCTACGTGCTGCGTACCAAGACCGGCCGCAGCGCACTCGTCCCCCACCTGGGCGAGCTGTGGCCGGCGGCGGAGCGGCTGCTCGGCCGCCCCTGCGACCCCCTCGACCCGGACCTCCTGTCCCGCCTCGCCCGCTAGCCGCCCGCCCGACCGCCGCTCGTATCACTTTTTTCGCCCGCCCCCTTCCGCTTGCGCCGGCGACGCGGCACCATCGCGCGCCATGCCCGTCGATCACGAGTTCTGGAACACCCACTTCCCGCCGAACGGCTGGCGCTGCCGGTGCGTCGTCACGCAGCTGAGCGAGGACGACCTCGCCGAGCGCGGCTGGAAGGTCTCGCCAGACCCAGAGCCCGACACCTACC
>CAZSPS010000120.1:0-6754 GCA_964608875.1 uncultured Ectothiorhodospiraceae bacterium | reverse complement strand
TTCAACGCTGGGCTTGAAATGTACGAACAACGCCCTGATAAGGGATACAGCCTTACGGATTGTATATCGATGGCTGTCATGGAGGAAAGAGCGATGACGGAAGTTTTGACGAGCGATCATCATTTCGAGCAGGAGGGGTTTATCATTCTCATGAAAGACCCGCAGTGAAGGCACACTGCTCCCGCCGGCTAGAGACCGTCGTGCGCGTCGATCCTGAACACCGGATCCTCGGCGGCTTCCTGTGCGGGCGTCAAGGGTCTTTCCGGCAGCAGCGCCTGACGGGGCGGTCCGGCGCGGCGGTGGCCCGGGGCCGCCGGACGCGCTGACTGCGGCGGCGAGGGGGGAGGGGCGTTACGCCTCCCGGTCCTCGTAGGTGGCGAGGCCTAGGCGGCCGCCGGTGGGGTCCTGGATGACCGCGAAGCGGCCGACCGTGGGGACGTGCGTCGGGGGGACGAGCACGGCGCCGCCCGCCGCCTCGACCTTGGCGGTGCAGGCGTCGAGATCGTCGACCGCGATGTAGGCCAGCCACCCGGTCGCATCGGGTGCCGAGTCCGGGCAGGCCATCAGGCCGGCCACCGGCCGCTCGCCGGCCTTGAGCAGGGTGTAGGGGCCCATGCCCACGTCCACGGCCTCGGTCTTCCATCCGATCACCCCGGCGTAGAAGTCGCGCGCCTTGTCGACGTCGCCGGTCATCAGCTCGCACCACGCCAAGTCGCCGTGCGTCTTCATGCGGTCGCTCATCGTCGTCCTCCTCAGCTTCGCCGCAGAGCCTTGCGGAAGTCTAGGGGAAGCACGGCTCGCGCGTCATCTTCCGTTCCGGCCCCGGTCCGTCCGGCAAGGGCCGAAGGTCCGTGCGATTGACACCGCGGGGGGCGGTGCCGATCATGCGCCGGGTCATGACCCGGCTTGCACTCGATGTCGGCGGCACCTTCACCGACGTCCTCCTGATCGACGGCGGGAGGCTTCGCACCGCCAAGGTCTCGTCCGTGCCGGAGGACCCCTCGCGCGGCTTCTTCCACGGGGTGGATCGGGTTCTCGAACGGGCGGCGGCGGAGTCCGGCGGACGCGACCCCGGCGCGGCCGATGTGGCCGAAGCGGCCGACGCGGCCGACGCGGTCGAGGTTCTGCTCCACGGCTCCACCGTCGCCACCAACGCGATCCTCGAAGGGCGGGGCGCGCGCACCGGAATGCTGGTGACCGACGGCTTCAAGTATGTATTGGAGATCGGCCGGGCCGAGATCCCCCGGCGCGCCAACCTCTACTCCTGGGTGAAGCCGAAGCGCCCCGTGCCCCCGCGCCTCATCGCGGAGGTTCCGGAGCGGGTCCTGCCCGACGGGTCGGTGGAGCGCGCGCTGGACGAGGGGGGGTGCCGCGCCGCGGCCCGCGCGCTCGGCGATGCGGGGGTGGAGGCGGTAGCCGTCGTCTTCCTGCACGCCTGGGCGAACTCCGCGCATGAACGCCGCGCCGCGGAGATCGTGCGCGAGGAGCTGCCGCACGCCGCCGTGTCGCTGTCGAGCGAGGTGCTGCCGGTGTTCCGGGAGTACGAGCGGTCCATGGCCACCGTGCTCAACGCCCGCGTGCAGCCCCTCGTCGGCCGCTACGTCGGCCGGATCGAGGAAGGTCTCGGCGAGCGGCGGATGGGCGCCCCGTTCTTCGTGATGAAGTCGAACGGCGGCGTCTTCTCGCCGCGCGAGGCGGTCCGCGAGCCGGTCCACATGGCCCTGTCCGGCCCCGCCGCGGGGGTGTGCGGCGCGGCCTTCGTGGGTGCAGCGGCGGGCTGGCGCGACGCCATCACCATCGACATGGGCGGCACCAGCGCGGACGTGTGCCTGGTGCGCGGCGGCGTCCCCGGCATCACCAAGGACGGCGAGGTCGGTCCGTTCCCGCTTCCCATCCCCATGGTGGACATCCACACCATCGGCGCGGGCGGCGGGAGCATCGCCTCCGTGACCCCGGAGGGGAGCCTCATGGTGGGGCCGCGCAGCGCCGGCGCGGACCCCGGCCCCGCCTGCTACGGCAAGGGGGGCGAGGAGCCCACGGTGACCGATGCCAACCTGTGGCTCGGCCGCATTCCGCCCCACCTCCTCGACGGCGAGATCGCGCTCGACCCGGCGCGGGCGGAGACGGCGCTGCGCGAGCGGGTGGCCCGGCCCCTCGGCATCGGGGTGGACGAGGCGGCCCGGGGCGTGCTCGCGATCGTGAACGACAACATGGTGGGTGCGCTCAAGGTGGTGTCGGTGGAGAGAGGCCTCGACCCCCGTGCGTTCACGCTGTGCGCGTTCGGGGGCGCGGGACCGGTCCACGGTGCCGATCTTGCCCGTCTGCTCGGCGCCCCCCGGCTCCTCGTGCCGCGCTACCCCGGCATCCTGTGCGCCCTCGGCCTGCTCGCGACGGACCTGCGGTACGACTTCGTGCGCACCCGGGTGCAGCGCCCGCCCGACTACGACGTGGCCGGGGCCGCACGCGCCATGGAGGAGCTCGAGCGCGAGGCGCACGGCCGGCTCGCGTCCGAAGGGGTGGACGAGGCGCGCCGTTCGCTGCGGCGCGGCGCGGACCTGCGTTACGCCGGGCAGGGGGTCGAGATCACGGTGGACTTCCCGGACGGTCCGGTGGACGCCGGCGCCGTCGCGACGCTCATCGAAGGCTTCCATGCGCTGCACGAGCGCCTCTACACCTTCGCCGACCACGACGCGCCGGTGGAGATCGTGAACTTCAGGGTCGCGGCCACGGGGCGCATGGAGCCGCTCGAGTTGCCCGTGATCGAGGAAGCGCCCACCCCCGGCGCGCCGGCCCCGGCCGCCGGGCAGCGGCCGGCGGACCTCGACGGCGGCGGGAAGGCGCCGGTCTCCACCTACCGGCGCGAGGCGCTGCTCGCGGGGCACGTCGTGCCCGGCCCCGCGATCGTCGATCAGCTCGATTCCACCATCCTCATCGGCCCCGGACAGGAGGCGAGGGTGGACGTCCATGGGAACCTCATCCTGACGGAGGCTTGACGTGGCCGCATCGGTACCTGCATCCACCTCCGCTTCGGCCGCCGCGTCCGCGCCCATCCCCGGCGCCGCCGCCGCCCCGGACCGCATCACCCTCGACCTCGTCACCGGCGTCTTGCAGGCGGCCCGCGCCGAGATGGAGGCGCTCATCGAGCGCACCGCGATGTCGCCCTTCATCCGCGAGAAGAAGGACTACTTCACCGCCTTCCTCGATCGCGAGGGCCGGCTCGTGCTGAGCAGCAGCCTCACCCTTGCCGGCAACCTCGTCGACGCCATCCTCGAGCACTACCCCCGCCAGACGATGCGCGAGGGCGACCTCTACTGGTACAACGACTGCTATGCGTCCTACGGCGCGGTCTCGCACTTCCCCGACATGGCGTTCGTGATGCCGGTCTTCCACCAGGGCGAGCTGATCGGGTTCGCCGAGACGTGGGGCCATCTGTGGGACATCGGGGGAGCGGTGCCCGGCAGCATCTCCCCCCACGCCACGAGCGCGTTCCAGGAGGGGATCATGATCCCGCCCGTGCGGGTCATGCGCGAGGGGGTGCTGAACGAGGAGGTGTTCCGCATCTTCCTGCGCAACTCGCGCTTCCCGGACATGATGCGAGGGGACCTGAAGGCGATCATGGCCGGATGCTCGCTCGGCCGGCAGCGCCTCGGCGAGGCGGCGGAGCGGTTCGGCGCGCCGGCCGTGCTCGCCACCTTCGAGTCCATGCTGGCGCGCTCCGAGCAGGCGCTGCGCCGGGCGATCGACACCCGGCTCGAGGACGGCGAGTACGGCTTCCGCGACCACGTGGATTCGGACTCGGTCACCGACGACTCCTACTCCGTGCACCTCTCGCTCGCCAAGCGCGACGGCCGGGTGACGCTCGACTTCTCGGCCAGCTCCGACGAGGCCAAGGGTCCCATCAACTTCCTGATGGACGACAGCGTCCCGAAGTACATGGCGGGGCTGTACCTCACCATGGACGAGCCCGGCATCGGCATGAACGCGGGGTTCGAGCGGGTGATCGACGAGGTGGTGGTCCGTCCCGGGAGCCTCGTCGCGCCCCGCTTCCCCGCCCCCCTCGGGCTGCGCTCGCATACCATGTTCCGGGTGAACTCCGCGTTGTTCGGAGCGCTCGCCCAGGCCACGGGCGGGCAGGCTTCGGCCGCGTCCGCCGTCTACGTGCTCTACTACCTGCGCACCCGCGACCCCGTGACCGGACAGGCCGCACTGTGCATCGAAGGGCTTTCCGTGGGGTACGGGGCGCGCCCGTTCGCGGACGGCGCCGACGCGCTCTACTACGTGGCGCAGGAGAACTACCCGGTGGAGTTCGCGGAGCTCGAGTTCGGGGTGCGGATCGAGGCGTTCCGCATCCATACCGACTCCGGCGGCCCCGGCCGCTGGCGCGGCGGGTGCGGCACCGTGCGCGACGTGCGGGTCCTGGCGGACGAGGCCGAGATCGCGCTGCGCATGGACAATTGCAAGTTCCCCGCGTTCGGGGCCAACGGCGGCCTCGCGGGGCGGGGCGGGAGCATCGTCCTCAATCCGGGCACGCCCGGGGAGCGTGCGTTGAAGACCATGAGCGACGGCAACCGGCTCGTGGCCGGGGACTTGGTGCGGATCATGACCCCCGGCGGGGGAGGGTGGGGGAGTCCGTTCGACCGCCCCGCCGCCCAGGTGCGCGACGACGTGCTCGACGGCTTCATCTCGCCGGAGAGCGCGTGGGAGGACTACGGGGTGGCGCTCGACGGCGCCGAGGTGGACGAAGGGGCTACTCGCCGGCGGCGTGAGCGGCTCCGGGCGGAACGCCCCTCCGGGATGTTCCACCGCGGGGACTTCTTCGACGGCGAGCCCGCGGGCGGAGCGCGTTGACGGGGCGGGCGAGGCGCCGATGACTCCGCCGATGGCCTCTTCTCCGCTTCGCCCGCCCCGGCGGTCCGCGCTCGACCCCCCCGGCGAGTCCGGGGCGGATGCGCCCGCGGGCTTGGCCGGGGGCGCGGATGCCGGCTTGGACGTGATCGTCCCCGCCGCCATCGTGCGCGTGGACGGCCTCCCGGCCCCGGCCGCGCGCGCCGCCGCCCGGAGCGGGGAGATCGAGATGCTGCCGGTCGGCCCCGAGGCGTGGCTCGCGGTGAGCGCGGACCTCGGCCCCGAGGTGGTGCAGGCGGCGGTCGAGGTGGCCGAGGCAGCGGGGACGGGAACGGCCGGAGCCGGGGGGGGCGGCGCGGCTTCGTGCACCGACCTGACCCACGCGCGCACGATGCTGCGGGTCTCGGGTCCGCACGCCCGCGCCCGGCTCGCGCGCGGGTGCCCGCTGGACCTCGATACGCTCGAGGCGGGTGGGGACGAGGGCGAGGACGGCGCCGCCACCACCGCTACCGCCGCCGCCGCCACCCTGCTCGGGCCGTTCGAGGTCGTGATCCGGCGCGTCCCCACCGCGCCCGACGCCTTCGACGTGTTCGTCCCGCGCAGCATGGCCCGCTCGGCGCGCGCATGGCTCGCCGCCCCGGCCGCCCCCGTATAATCGCCGGCATGAGCTACCAGGCCCTCGCCCGCAAGTGGCGCCCGCGCGGCTTCGACGCCATCGCGGGGCAGGAGCATGTGGTGCGGGCCCTCGTCAACGCCCTCGAACGCGACCGCCTGCACCACGCCTACCTCTTCTGCGGGACGCGCGGGGTGGGCAAGACCACCATCGCCCGCGTGTTCGCGAAGTGCCTGAACTGCGAGTCCGGCCCGACCCCGAACCCGTGCGGGGAGTGCGGGGTGTGCCGCGAGATCCACGAGGGCCGCCACGCCGACCTCATCGAGGTGGATGCGGCCTCGCGCGCCGGGGTCGAGGAGACGCGCGACCTGCTCGACAACGTGCCGTACGCGCCGGTGCGGGGCCGCTACAAGGTGTACCTCATCGACGAGGTGCACATGTTCTCGCGCCACAGCTTCAACGCGCTGCTGAAGACGCTCGAGGAGCCGCCGCCCCACGTCAAGTTCCTGCTCGCCACCACCGACCCCCAGCGCCTCCCGGTCACCATTGTCTCGCGCTGCCTGCAGTTCGGCCTGCGCCGGCTCGCGCCGGAGGAGATCGGGGCGGAGCTCGCCCGCATCGGGCAGGCGGAGGAGATCGAGATCGAGCCGGAGGCGGTGCGCGCCCTGGCGCGCGCGGCGGACGGCAGCATGCGCGACGCGCTCAGCCTCCTCGACCAGGCCGCCGCCTACGGCGCCGGGCGCATCGCCGCCGACGACGTGCGCGCCCTGCTCGGCACGGTGGGGCAGGGCCGGCTGCACGGCCTGCTCGAGGCCATCGCCGCGCGCGATGCGCCGGCCCTCATCGAGGCGGTCGAGCGGCTCGCCGAGGAGGCCGCGGACTTCGAGACGGTGCTGGGCGAGCTCATCGAGGCGCTGGGGCGGATGGCGGTGCTGCAGGCGGTGCCGGCCGCGGGCGGCGGCGACGGGGAGGAGGCGGACGAAGCGCTGCGCGCCTTCGCCCAGCGCATCCCCCCCGAGGAGGTGCAGCTCTGCTACCAGATCGGTCTCATCGGCCGACGCGACCTGCCCTACGCCCCGCATCCGAGGGGCGGGTTCGAGATGACGGCGCTGCGGATGATCGCGTTCGCCCCGGCGGCCGGCCCGGGCGTCTCCGCCGCCGCCGCTGCCGCATCCGCACCGCCCGCCGCTGCCACTGCCCCTGCCGCCGCATCCGTGCCGCCGCCGGCTGCGGCCCCCCCGCCGTCCGAGTCCGATCCGCCGTCCGGCGCCGATTCTTCGCCCGATGCCGGACACC
>CAZSPS010000119.1:0-3891 GCA_964608875.1 uncultured Ectothiorhodospiraceae bacterium | reverse complement strand
GATGGTGCTCACCACCGGGCGGCAGCTCGAGCACTGGCACACGGGGGCGATCACGCGCCGCTCCGGGGTGCTGGACGCGCTCGAGCCCGAGGCGGTGGCGAGCCTTTCCCCCGCCGACTGCGGGCGGCTCGGGGTGGCGGGAGGCGCGACGGTGCGGGTCGCCACCCGGCGCGGCGTGATCGAGCTCGCGGTTCGGCTCGATCCCGCGGTGCCGGAGGGGATGGTGTTCGTGCCCTTCTGCTACGCCGAGGCGGCGGCCAACGTCCTCACCAACCCCGGCCTCGACCCGTTCGGCAAGATCCCGGGCTTCAAGCTGTGCGCCGCGCGCGTCGAGCCGGCGTGAGCTTGGGGTGCTCGCCCACCCGTACGAGCGCCTTGGGTAGCTCGGCGAGTTCGGTCGGAAGAACGATTCGAGGCGTAAGGGGATGCGTTTCGCCAAGTGGCTGGTCCCAGAATGAGAGCGCGTGCGTCGGGCGGGTGCGGATGCGGAACGGCGATTCCCGGATCAGCGGCCCTTCCATACCGGGGGGCGCTTCTCGGCGAAGGCGCGGGTTCCTTCCCGCAGGTCCTCGCTCTCGTAGAGGGTGTTGACGGCGGGGATGCCCTTGCCGTGCATGAGGCGGAACGCATCCTCGACCCCGAGGTGCCCGGTCATGCGGATGGTCTCCTTGATGGCGGCGAAGACGAGGGGAGGGCCGCCCGCCAGCAGCTCCGCCAGCTCGCGCGCGCGCTCCATCAGGCGGCCGGCCGGCACCACCTCGTTGACGAGGCCCCGGTGCGCCGCCTCCTCCGCCTCCATCCAGCGCCCGGTCAGCAGGAGGTCCATGGCGACGTGGAACGGGATGCGGCGGTGCAGCTTGATGCTCGCCGCGTCGGCGAGCACGCCGACGTTGATCTCGGGCAGCGCGAAGCGGGCATGGCCGGCCGTCGCGAGGATGAGGTCGCAGGAGATGGCGAGCTCGAGACCTCCGCCGACGGCCATGCCGTTCACCGCCGCGATCACCGGCTTGTTGAGCCCCGGCAGCTCCTGGAGGCCGCCGAACCCCCCGGCCCCGTAGTCGGTGTCGGGCGGTTCGCCCTCCGCCGCCCCCTTGAGGTCCCAGCCGGCGCAGAAGAAGCGCTCGCCCGCGCCGGTGACGATGGCGACCCTGAGCGCCGGGTCGTCCCGGAAGGCGGCGAACAGTTCGCCCATCCGCCGGCTGGTGGCCCCGTCGATGGCGTTCGCCTTCGGCCGGTCGAGGGTCACCTCGAGGACCGCGCCGCGCCGGACGGCGCGCAGGGGAGCGCCGGGGGAATCGAAGGCGTCGAGGGAAGCAGTGGTCATGCCGGGTCTCCGGTCGGTTCTCGTTTGGCTGGTTCGTGCTCGGCCGGTTCGCGCTCCTCGGCCGGTTCGTCTTCGGCCAGGCGCATGACGGCGTCGGCCGCCACCACGCCGTGTCCCGCCGGCCGCACGATGAGGGGGTTGACGTCGAGCTCGTCCAGTTGGCCGGCGTGGTCGAGCGCGGCCCGCTGGATGGCGAGCACCGCTTCGACGAGCGCCGCCCGGTCGCCCGCCGGCCGCCCGCGGAAGCCCTCGATGAGGGCCGCGGCCTTGAGCCCGGAGAGCGCGGCCTCGATCTCCTCGCGCGAGGCCGGCGCCAGAAGCACCGCCCGGTCGCCGATCAGCTCGACCAGCACTCCCCCGGAGCCCACCACGAGCACCGGGCCGACCTGCGGGTCGCGGGCGATGCCGACGAGCACTTCCGCCACCCCGTCGCCCACCATGCGCTCGACGAGGAGGCCGTCGCCGAGGGGGAGGAGGGCGCGGGCCGCGGCCTCGATCGCATCCGGCGTCTCGAGCCCGAGCCGGACCGCGCCCCGCTCCGACTTGTGGACGAGCTCCCGGCCCACCGCCTTGACCGCCACCGGCAAGCCCACCCGCGCCGCTGCGGCCACCGCCTCCGCCGGACTTCGGACGACCTCCCCGTGCGGAACCGGGACGCCGGCCCGCGCGAGGCGCTCCTTCGCCTCCGGTTCGGTCAAGACCGTCTCGCGGCGCCGGCTGCCGCCTGCACCCGCATCCGCACCCGCGAGCGCCGCGGCCGGGCGCGGCGGCGCTTCGATCCCGCTCCACCCCCCGGCGGCCCACGCCTGGCCGATGTCGGCCGCCGCCTCGATCGCCGCGAGCCCGTCGTCGACCCCGGCAAGGGGCGCGATCCCGCGGGCGAGCAGGGCCTCCGAGAGCGCTTCCGGGAGCGACTCGGGCAGGGTCGCCAGCACGCACCCCCGCGCTCCGGTGCGTTCGAGCGCGCTCCCGAAGGCGTCGAGCGCGGTGCGCCAATCCCCATCCTCGCAGCGGTCGCGCCGCGGCGGGTCGATGACGAGGATCCCGAGGTCGAACCGGCATCCGAGCATGGCCGCGAAGGTGCCGGCGAGACGCTCCGCATCGCCCCAGATGAAGGTGTGGTAGTCGAGGGGATTGGAGACGGTGACGAGGTCGCCCAGGGTCGCGCCCACCCGCCCGCGCTCCGCGCGCGTCAGCGGGCGCGCCCTCAGCCGCCGCCGTGCGATGGCATCGGCCATGAGCGCCGCCTCGCCGCCTGAGCAGCTCAGCGAGGCGATGTCGCGCCCGCCGAGCGGCCCGCCCGCGTGCAGCAGCTTCAGGCTCTCGAGCAGGGCCGGAAGCGAGTGCGCGCGCCCGATCCCGGCGCGCCGGAAGAAGGCCGCCGCGTTGCGGTCCGAGCCGGCCAGCGAGGCGGTGTGCGATACGGTGAGACGCGCCCCTTGCTCGCTCCGGCCGAGCTTGCAGGCGACGATGGGGATGCGCTTCCCGCGGGCCTTGCGGGCGGCGGCGGCGAGGGCCGGCGCGTCTTCCAGGGTCTCGAGAAGCAGGCCGACGGCGGTGATGCGCCCGTCTTCGAGCAAGGCATCGAGTACGTCCGCAGTGCCGACGAGGGCGCGGTTCCCCAAGGTCACCACCGCCGCGAGCGGCACCGCCCGGAGGTGCATGGTGAGGGTGATTGCGAGGTTGCTGCTCTGCGACACGATTGCGACCCCGCGCCCGCAACGCCGCCCGCCGTGCTGGTCGGGCCACAGCGGCGCGCCTTCGAGGTAGTTGACGAAGCCGTAGCAGTTGGGCCCCAGGATCGGCATGTCTCCGGCCGCCTCGACCAGCGCCGTCTGCAGGGCCGCGCCCGCCGCCCCCGACTCGGCGAAGCCCGAGGCGTAGCAGACCGCGCCTCCGGCCCCGCGGGCGGCGAGCGCGCGCACCACCTCGACCGTGCGTTCGCGGCGCACGCCGACGAAGGCGGCGTCCGGCGGCTCGGGCAGGTCCTCGATCGAGCGCACGCAAGGCAGCCCCGCCATCTCGCGGCGCGAAGGGTGCACCGGGTAGATGGGACCCGCGAAGTCCATGCGCCGGCACTGCTCGACCACGCGCGCCGCTTCGCGCCCGCCGATGGCGCAGATCGACCGGGGCTCGAGGAGGCGCGCGAGGTCTCGGGGCACGATGGGCGCCGTGGCCTACGCGCCGAGCGGGCGCAGCAGGTCGCGGGCGATGATGTGGCGCTGGATCTCGCTGGTGCCGTCCCAGATGCGCTCGACCCGGGCGTCGCGCCAGAAGCGCTCGATGGGGAGGTCGTCCATGAGGCCCATGCCGCCGAAGATCTGCACCGCCTCGTCGGTCGTCCGCGCCAGCATCTCCGATGCGTAGAGCTTCGCCTGGGCGATCTGGCGGCCGGCTTCGAGCCCCCGGTCCAGGCGCCACGCCGCGGCCAGGGTGAGCCAGTCCGCCGCGTCGATCTCCGTCGCCATGTCGGCGAGCTTGAAGGAGACGCCCTGGAACCTGCCGATGGGCTGCCCGAACTGGCGCCGGCTCGCCGCCTGCTCCACGCAGAGGTCGAGGCAGCGCCG
>CAZSPS010000118.1:0-10654 GCA_964608875.1 uncultured Ectothiorhodospiraceae bacterium | reverse complement strand
ACGGTGGGCGCCGCGGGTGCGGGGCATGGTCGGGATCGGGGGCGCCGCGGACTTCACCGGCCGGCTGTGCGCGCGGCTCTCCCCGGACGAGCGCGAGGCGCTGCGGCAGGGCGGGGTCGCGTGGCGTCCCTCGCGCTACGGGGACGGGCCGTACCCCCTCACCATGCGCATGGTCGAGGACGGACGCCGGCACCGGGTGCTGGAGCGCCCGTGGGACCCCGGCTGCCCGGTCCACCTGCTGCACGGCATGCGCGACCCGGACGTGCCGTGGACGGAGAGCCTCGCCATCGCGGGCACGCTGCGCGGCGCCGCCCCGGTTCGGGTGACCCTGACCCCGGACGGCGACCACCGCCTCTCGCGCGCCCCGGACCTCGACCGGCTCGAGCGCGCGCTCCGGGGGGCGGCCGAAGCCGCGCGCCGGCCGCGCGCTTGCGCTCCCGCCTCCGCCGCCCCTGCCCCCGGTCCGCAGGACCTGCCTTTGCGCCTCGCCGTCGAACCGCTCGACCCCCGCCGCATCCGGGCGGCGCTGCCGCACGGCGCGCCGCGTCTCGGCGGCATCGCCGTGCACCGCGCCGTCGATTCCACCAACAGCTGGCTGCTCGAACGCGCGGCCACGCTGGCGAGCCCCTACGTCTGCGTCAGCGAGCACCAGACCGCCGGCCGCGGACGCCGGGGGCGTACGTGGCAGGACGGGGCCGGCCGCGACCTCTGCCTGTCCCTGCTCTGGCGGTTCGAGGACGCGGCGGCGCCGCGCCGCTCGCAGGGGCTGAGCCTCGCGGCGGGGGTCGCGGCGGTGCGGGCCCTCGAAGCCATGGGCGCCCGCGGGGTGGGGCTCAAGTGGCCGAACGACGTCGTGTGGCGGGACCGCAAGCTGGGCGGTATCCTCATCGAAAGCTCGATCACCGGGCGCAGCTGGACGGTCGTGATCGGAATGGGCATCAACTTCCATGCGGGCGCCGGGACGAAGCCGGGGCCGGGGCCGGGGTCCGGATCGGAGCCGGCGCGCGTCCATCTGGACTCCATCTCGCGGCCGCGCGGCTCGCGCAACGACCTCGCCGCGCGTCTCGTCGCGGAGCTCGCGGCCGAGTGCGCGCGCTTCGAGGCCGAGGGGGCGGGTCCCGCGATCCGGGAGTGGCAGGGGTACGACGTCATGCGCGGCCGGCCGGTGACGGTGGCCACCGCGTCCGGCGAGGAGGCCGGCGGCATCGCCCGCGGGGTGGACGCGGCCGGCGAGCTGCTGGTGGAGGTGGACGGCGGCCGGGTCGAGCGGTTCGTGAGCGCGGAGGTGAGCGTGCGCGCCGCCCGTCCGGAGGCCGCGGCATGAGGCAGCTCGCCGCCCTGCTCCTGGTCCTGAACCTCGGCTTCCTGGGGTTCGGGCTCCTGTCCCTGGAGGGGATCGACGAAGCGCCGCCGGAGGTCGAGGGCTCCGATCCGCTCCTGCGGCTGGAGGAGATGAGCGCCTCGGACTTCCCGCGCCGCGTACCCGTTTCGTTGGGCGGGGCCGGCGGCGCCTGCTTCGTGTTCGGCCCCTTCACGCAGTCGCACGACGGGCAGTCGATCGGGCGGGTGCGGGAATGGCTGCAGAAAAGGGACGGGGTGACCCGCCTGCGGGACGGGAAGTACCAGGAGCTCGTCTACCACTGGATGCACTTCCCTCCGTTCGGGACCCGCGCCTCGGCACAGGCGCGCGCGGACGAGCTCGCCGGCGACCAGTTCCCGGCCGCGATCGTGGTCCCGCACGGCAACATGAAGAACGCGGTGTCGATCCGGGTGTACGGCCTTCGCAGCGCGCTCCAGCAGGACTTCTCGAGGCTCAAGGCGAGGGGCCTCGAGCCGGAGGTGACGACGGTGCACCGCCTGGGGGAGTCGCTGTGGTTCGACGCCAGGTTCCCGGAGGGTTTCGAGTTCCCGTGGCGGCGCTTCAAGGTGGCCTTCCCGGGCATCGAGGTGGTCGATACGCAGTGCCGGCACTTTCCGGACCTGGACGCGCCGGACCCGGGCGAGTTCGCCCCGTCCTCGCGCTCGGCGACCCCCTCGGCGCTCCCTTCCGCCGGGGCGCGCTCCGGCCCGTTCGCCGCCGGCGGCGCTTCCGGCGCGGCGGTGCGGGAGCGTTGAAGGGGCGGCAGGAGTAGAATCGGGCCGCTGCCGGCGTAGCTCAGCAGGTAGAGCAGGGGTTTTGTAAACCTCAGGTCCGCGGTTCGAATCCGTGTGCCGGCACCATCCCTCTCACCGGGCGCCGGTCCCGACCCCGTCCTCCTCTGCTTCGGTTCCGGCTGCAGCCTCCTCGCGAGCCAGCGCGCGCTCCAGGACGCGCTCCGGGTCGGACCAGCCGGTCTCCTCCTGGACTTCCGCGCAGAGGGCGAGGATGCGGCCGAAGCGGGGGCCGGGCGCGAGGCCGCGGGCCACCAGGTGCCGCCCCTGCACGGCCGGCGCGTGGGCCGCGAGACCCGGCGCCAGCGCATCGGCCGCGCGCGCGAGGAACGCGGCCCCCGCCGGGAACTCCCCCTTGAGCGCGGCCTCCGTGGTGCGTCCCAGGTGGTCGGCCTCGGCCACCCGCGCCAGCAGCCCGATGCCGGCGCCCGCCGCCTCCAGGCGCCGCGCGAGCCGCCGGTAGGCCTTCGGGCCCGCTTCCTTCTGCACGAACTGCATCGGCGCGAGGTGGTCCCGCACCAGGGCGCACACCTGCCCGGTCAGCCGGTGCGGGGCGCGCATGCGCGCGAGGAAGCGTCGCGCCGGCTCGACCCCCGCGAGGTCGTGGCCGGGGGAGCGGAGCTCCGCCGTGGTGGCGGCGGGCTTGCCGAAGTCGTGGCAGAGCGCGGCGAACATCAGCGCCTCGTCGTCGCCGCCATCGTCGAGGCCGGCGCCGTCATCGCCGCCGCGCCGCAGCGCCGCCGCCCGGTCCAGCACCATCATGGTGTGGACCCACACGTCGCCCTCCGGATGCCAGCGCGGCTGCTGGGGCACCCCGATCAGCGCCTCGACCTCGGGGAAGTGCCGGATGAGGCCGGCGCCGCGCAGGAACTCGAAGCCGATGGAGGGCCGCGCCCCGAGCAGCAGCAGCTTGCGGAACTCCCCCAGTACCCGCTCCGCCGGCAACTCCCCGAGGTCGAGGCCCCGCGCCAGCGCCACCAGCTCGCCGTCCGGCTCGAGCTCGAAGCGGGCGGCGAACTGCGCGGCCCGCAGCCCGCGCAGCGGGTCTTCGGCGAAGTGGCCGGGGTCGGTCACCCGCAGCTTCCCCGCGGCGAGGTCCGCCCGCCCGTCCCAGGGGTCCAGCAGCTCGCCGGTCAGCGGGTCGAAGCCCATCGAGTTGATGCGGAAGTCACGCCGCCGGGCGGCGGTCGCGAAGTCGAGCGACGGGTCCACCTCCACGGCGAAGCCCCGGTGCCCCGGCCCCGTCTTGTTGTCGCGGCGCGGGAGGGAGAAGTCGGCGTCGAGGCCGTCCACCCGCAGCACCCCGAACGAGCGGCCGACGGCGCGCACCTTGCCGAACCCGCCGAGCAGCGCCTCGAGGCCGTCCGGCGCCAGCCCCAGGACCTCGACGTCGACGTCGGCCGACGGCCGCCCGAGGAACCGGTCCCGGACCTGGCCGCCCACCAGGAGGGCGCGCCCGCCCGCGCCGCGGACGGCCTTCGCGATCTCGAGCAGGCGGTCGTCGAAGCCGCCGAAGTCCGGTCCGGATGCCGGTGCCGGTGTCGGTTCGGCGTCGTCCGGCTTCAGGCCGCCTCGATCCATATCCGGTTGTCGTGGAAGGCGGCGCCGCCGACGGGAGCGGCGGGGTCGGCGCCGGTCAGCGCGTTGATGCCGAGCCCGTCCGGGAACGCCTTGTTCGGCCAGATGCTCTCCACGATCACCACCCCCGGCTGCACCCCGTCGAAGCGCTCGACGTGGATCCGCACCTGCCCCCGGTCGTTCCCGAGCTTCGCGAGGTCGCCGTCCGCGAGCCCGAGCCGGTCGGCGTCGCCGGGGTGGATCATCACGCTCGGCCGCTGCTCGCGGCGGATGGAGGTCGGCATCTGGGTGAAGGTGGAGTTGAGGTAGTGCCGCGCGGGGGCGGTCACCAGCCGGAACGGCATCGACTCGGTCGCCTCTTCGATGACCTCCCAGTGGTCCGGCAGGCGGGGCATCGCCCCGGCTCCGCCGTCCGCCCCCGGCCCGAAGCCGTGCGGGGCGAGCGCCGCCCAGTCCGGGGCGAACCGGAACTTCCCGTCCGGGTGCGCGAACCCCTCGACGTAGTGCGCCGTCTCGAACGGAGGCTGGCAGTCGATCCAGTGCTCGCGCTCGAGCACCTCCACCCCGGGCCAGCCTGAGGCCTTCAGGGTGCGATCGATGATCTCGCGCGGCTCGAGGCCGAACCCGGGGTGCTCCGCGCCGAGCCGCCCGGCGAGCGCGCACACGACCTCGTGGTTCGAACGGCACTCCCCCGGCGGCTCGACCACCTTCGGCCCCAGGATGATGTGCTGGTGCCCGCCGCCCTGGTAGACGTCGTCGTGCTCCAGGAACATGGTGGCCGGCAGCACGACGTCGGCGATCTCGGCGGTGTCCGTCATGAACTGCTCGTGCACGCACACGAACAGGTCCTTGCGCGCGAACCCCTCGTGGACCAGGCGGAGCTCGGGGGCGACCATCATCGGGTTGGTGTTCTGGATGAGCATCGCCGTCACCGGCGGGCCGCCGCCGAGGTCGCGCCGGTCGCCGGTGAGGATCGGGCCGATGCGGGACTGGTCGAGGAGGCGCACCGCCGGGTCGCGCGCGTCCTGCCCCTCGATGAGGGTCTTGTCCCAGTGGTAGATGGCCCCGTTGTTGTGGAAGGCGCCGCCGCCCTCGTGCAGCCAGGCCCCGGTCACCGCCGGGATGCACAGGGCCGCGTGCATGTTCACCGCCCCGTTGCGCTGGCGCGCGAAGCCGTAGCCGAGCCGGAAGTAGGTGCGCGGCGTCTCCCCGATCATCTTCGCCAGCCGCTCGATCGTCTCCACCGGCACCCCGGTGATGGCCGACGCCCACGCCGGGGTCTTGTGCGCGAGGTGCGCCTCGAGCTCGGCCGGGCAGTCGGTGTAGCGCTCGAGGTACTCGCGGTCCGCGTGGCCGTCGCGGAACAGCACGTGCATGAGGGCGCAGGCGAGGGCGCCGTCCGTGCCCGGGCGCAGGCACACCTCGAGGTCCGCCTGCTTTGCGGTCGCCTGCCGGTACACGTCGACCGACACGATCTTCGCGCCCCGCTCGCGCCGCGCGCGCAGCGCGTGGGTCATCACGTTGACCTGGGTGCTGGCGGCGTTGGTGCCCCAGATGATCACCAGGTCGGACTTCGCCATCTCGCGCGGGTCCGAGCCCGCGAGGCGGCCGGTGCCCGCGACGAAGCCGTTCCAGGCGAGGGTGGTGCAGATGGTGGAGTGCTGCCCGGAGTAGCGCATGACGTGGCGCAGCCGGTGGATGCCGTCGCGCTGGACGAGCCCCATCGTGCCCGCGTAGTAGTAGGGCCACACCGTCTCCGAGCCGTAGCGCTCGGCCGCCCGCTCGAAGGCGCCGGCCACCTCGTCGAGCGCCTCGTCCCACCCCATCGGGGCGAACGCGCCGCGGGCGGTGCGGCCGAGGGGCCGGGTGAGCCGGTCCGGATGGTGGATGCGCTCGGCGTAGCGCGCGACCTTGCTGCAGATGACGCCGGCGGTGTAGTCGTTGGCCGCCGCGCCCCGCACCTTCCCGATCCGGTAGGGGTCGATGCGCTCGACCTCGAGCGCGCAGGTCGAGGGGCAGTCGTGCGGGCAGGCGCTGTGGTGGATCTCGGGCTCGAGGACCGCGTTCATCTCCCGCTCCTGGCTCGGGTTGCGACAGACGGCGCCATCATACGCGATCCGGCGCCCCGGCCGCGCGTTCGGCCGCGCGGGGCCGGCGGGAGGGGCGGGAGTGGGAGCGGGAGTGGGAGGAGGTCAGGCGCCGCGCAGCGCGTACTCGGCGGCGAGCCCCAGGAATACCGCGCCCCCCAGCCGGTTGTTGTCGAGGAAGGCGCGCAGGCACGCGTCCCGGTCCCGCCCGCGGATGAGGTACTGCTGGCGCACCCCGAAGGCCGCCGCCGCCGCCAGCCCCGCGTACCAGGGCGCGCCGAAGCCGAGCCCCCATCCGGCGGCGGCGAGGGTGGCGAGGGCGCCGGCCTGGAACAGCCCGATGAGCGCGCGGTCCCACGCGCCGAACAGGATCGCGGTGGAGTGCGAGCCGGCGCGGATGTCGTCCGGCCGGTCCGTCATGGCGTACATCGTGTCGTAGGCGACGGTCCACAGGACGTTGGCGAGGAGGAGGGTCCAGGCCACGGGCGGCACCGTGCCGGCGACGGCGGCGAAGCCCATCGGGATGCCCCAGCCGAACGCCACCCCGAGCCAGAGCTGGGGCAGGTGCGTGAAGCGCTTGAGGAACGGGTAGACGACGGCGAGGACCGCCCCCGCCGCGGCCAGCTCGACGGCCAGCCGGCCGAGGGTGAGGACCAGGCCGAGCGCCGCGAGCATGAGCGCGGCGAACAGCCCGAGCGCCTCGCGCGGGTCCACCGTTCCGGCCGCGAGGGGGCGGCCGCGGGTGCGCGCGACTTGCGGGTCGAGGCCGCGGTCGGCGTAGTCGTTGATGACGCAGCCCGCCGAACGCATCACCCAGACCCCGAGCACGAACACGGCGAGGATGCCGGGGGGAGGCGGGCCCTCGGCCGCGACCCACAGCGCCCACAGCGTGGGCCACAGGAGCAGGAGGGCGCCGATGGGCCGGTCGAGGCGCATCAGGCGCGCGTACTCGCGGGCCCTGCCGGGGCGGTGGCCGCCGCCGCCGTCCTCCCGCGTCTCCCGTGCGCCCTGCGCGCCCCGCGCGTCTTGCGCGGCCCGCGGCGCGGCGGGCTCCCCGGCGGGTGCGGCCATGCGCGCCCCTTCAGGTGCGCCGCGCGATGCGCCGCACCAGGGGAATGCTCCGCAGCCGCCGGAACACCCGCGCGAGATGCGTGCGGTCCCTCACCTCGACCGTGAACTCCAGCCCGGAATGGATGCCGTCGCGGTCCACGATCTGCACGCTGTCGATGTTGATGTCGAACGAGGAGATGGCGGCGGCGACGGTGGCCAGGATGCCCTTGCGGTTCTCGACCTCGATGCGGATGTCCACCGGCAGCGTGCGCTCGATGTCCGGCTCCCAGTCCACGTCGATGCATTCGTGCTTGGCGTCGAGGTCCGGCAGGTTGCCGCAGGTGCGGGTATGGACCACGAGCCCGCGCCCGGAGCTGAGGTAGCCCGCGATGGGGTCGCCCGGAATGGGCCGGCAGCAGCGGCCGAGGTTCACCACCATGCCCTCGGTGCCGGTGATGAAGAGCGGCGGCCCGGCCGCGCCGTTGCCGCCGCCGCTGGCGCCCGTCCGCGGCGACGGGGCGGCGGCCCCGGAAGCGGCGGCGGTGGCGAAGGCGGCGGAGGGCTGCGCCACCGCCTCCGGCGAGGCCGCGAGCCGCCTCGCCACGAGCGCCGCCGTGCGCCGTCCGAGGCCGATCTCCGCGAGCAGCGCGTCCCGGTTCTCGCAGCCGAGCTCGTCCAGCAGCGCGCGCTCCTGCGCCTTCGGCAGCTTGCGCAGCGACAGCGCCTCGCGCTTCAGGGCGTGCTCGAGCAACCGCCGCCCGAGCTTCACCGCCTCGTCGTGGCGGAGCTTCTTCTGGTAGCTGCGGATGCGCGCGCGCGCCTTGCCGGTGACCACGAAGTTGAGCCAGCTCGGATCGGGCCGCGCCCTGCGCTCGGTCACGATCTCCACCGTCTGCCCGGTCGCGAGCGGGGTGCGCAGCGACACGGCCTGCCCGTCGATGACCGCGCGCCGGCAGCCGTCGCCGATGTCGGTGTGCACCGCGTAGGCGAAGTCCACCGGGGTGGACCCGCGCGCCAGCTCCATGATCTCGCCGGCCGGAGTGAAGACGAACACCGTGTCGGGGAACAGGTCCACCTTCACGTGCTCGATGAACTCGACCGGGTCGCCGGCCGTCTTCTGGATCTCCAGGATCTCGCGCATCCACGCCTGGGCGCGCCGGTGGGCGGCGTTCTCGCGCGCGCCCCCCTGCTTGTAGAGCGCGTGCGCGGCGATCCCGGACTCGGCGATGGCGTGCATCTCCTCGCTGCGGATCTGCACTTCGAGCGGGAGCCCGTCCGGCCCGAACAGCACCGTGTGCAGCGACTGGTAGCCGTTGGACTTGGGGATGGCGATGTAGTCCTTGAAGCGCCCCGGCCGCGGCTTGTAGAGGTTGTGCACGCAGCCGAGCACCCGGTAGCACATGTCCACGTTCTGCACCAGCACGCGCACCCCGTACACGTCCAGCACCTTGGCGAGCGCGAGGCGCTTCTCGCGCATCTTGCGGTACACGCTGTAGACGTGCTTCTCGCGTCCGAGCACCCGCCCCTCCAGTCCCTCCTGGCGGAGCCGGCGGCGGATGGCCGTCTGGATGCGCTTGACCGCCCGCCTGCGGTTGCCGCGGGTCTCGCGCAGCTTTTCCTGGAGCACCCGGTAGCGGTTCGGGTAGAGGGTGCGGAAGCCGCGGTCCTCGAGCTCCTCCTTGATGCTGTTGAGCCCGAGCCGGCTCGCGATGGGGGCGTAGATCTCCAGCGTCTCGCGCGCGATGCGCCGCCGCCGCGCGCCGTCCAGGGCGTCGATGGTGCGCATGTTGTGGAGGCGGTCGGCGAGCTTGACGAGCATGACCCGCACGTCGTCCGTCATCGCCAGCAGCATCTTGCGGTAGTTCTCCGCCTGCTGCACGGCGGCGCGCGAGGCGGCCTCGGAGGTCGCTTCCTCGATCTGGGACAGCTTGGTCACCCCGTCCACGAGGTTCGCCACTTCCTTGCCGAACTGGCGGGCCACCCGGTCCTTGCCGACGGCGGTGTCCTCGAGGGTGTCGTGCAGGACCCCGGCGACCACGGTCTCGACGTCGAGATGGAGGTCGGCGAGCACCCGCGCCACCTCGACGGGGTGCGAGATGTAGGGCTCGCCGCTCGCCCGCTGCTGCCCGAGGTGCGCCTCCGCCCCGAACAGGTAGGCGTTGTAGATGGTCTCTACCTGGCCGGGGTCGAGATACTTCCCGGCCTGGTCGCAGAGCTCGCCGATCCGGGCCATCGCATCGTGCGCTCGCGTGCGGGGGCGCCCCGGCCGGGGCTCAGCCGTCCTCGTCCTCGCCGCCGCCGCCCGCCGCGGGGGGCGTCGCGCGCGGCTTCGCGTCCGGCTCGTCCCCGTCCGCCTCGTCTCCGCTCCCGCCTTCGCCTTCGTCCGCGCCGTCCGCGCCGTCCGGCGACGCCGACGCCTCTGCGTCGGCTTGCGCCGCATCGGCTTCCGGGCCGTCCGCGTCGTCCCCGTCTTCGTCCTCGTCGTCGTCTTCGGACAGCAGCGCGGCGAGGACGGCGGCGGCCGCGTCCTCGTCCTCTTCCTCGTCTTCGACCTCCTCGCGTCCTGCGGTGGACTCCTGCGGCTCGGGGGCGGGGGTGGGTGGCGGCTCCGTGAGATAGGACGAGTCGATCAGGCCCTCCGCGATCTCGCGCAGCGCGATCACGGTCGGCTTGTCTTCGTCGTCCTCCACCATGGGCGGCTTGCCCAGGGTGAGGTCGCGGGCGCGGCGTGCGGCTAGCACCACGAGATCGAAGCGGTTGGGGATCTTTTCGAGGCAGTCTTCGACGGTGACTCGGGCCATCGAGCGTCTCCGGAGCGGCAGGGGCAACCGCGCATTCTACCCCGCCGCGCCCCTGTTCCCCAAACCCGGTTCGCCGCCGGACGTTTCCGGGCCGGAGCGCTCCACCATGGCGCAGACCGTCAGGAAGGCGTGGCGCGAGGGGTCCACGCGCGCGGCGCCGGAGCCGACGATGTCGAACGCGGTGCCGTGGGCCGGGGTGGCGATCGGCACCGGCAGCCCGCCCAGCACCGTCACCCCGCGCTCGAAGCCGAGCAGCTTGATCGCGATCTGGCCCTGGTCGTGGTACATGCTCACGGCGCAGTCGAACCTGCGGTCGCGCATCTTGATGTAGAGCGTATCGGAGGGGAACGGCCCCTCGGCCGCGATCCCCCGCTCCTGCGCCTGCCGCACCGCAGGCTCGAGCACCTCGATCTCCTCGCTCCCGATCTCGCCGCCCTCGCCGGCATGGGGGTTGAGCGCCGCCACCCCGATCCGCGGACGTTCGAAGCCGGCGCTCCGCAGGGTCCGGTCCGCTAGCTCGATGGACTCGAAGACGCCGCTCACCGTCAGCCGGGCGGCCACCTCGCGCAGCGGGATGTGCGAGGTGACGCGGGCGTTCCACATGCCGTCGACGACGTTGAATTCGCTGGCGCGCCCCTGGTACCGCAGGCGCGCCCTGGCCCATTGCAGCTCGTCCTCGAGGCCGAGGCCCGCCTTGCGCATCGCCTGCTTGTTGAACGGCATGAAGCAGACCCCCGCGACCCGGCCGGCCGCGGCGAGGTCGAGCGCCCGCCCGAACCACTCCAGCACCGCGGCTCCGGCGGCTGCCGACACCTGGCCGGGCGGGGCGCGCGCGGCCTCGTCCGCGGGGAGGTCGAGGAGGTTCGGCGTCCCGTCCGCGTAGTCCGCCTCTTCGGCGGCGGCGACCTCCCGCACCGGGACCTCGACCCCGGCCGCGCCGCATCCGGCCCGGAACACCCGCGCATCGGAGACGATGAGCACGTTCGC
>CAZSPS010000117.1:0-3119 GCA_964608875.1 uncultured Ectothiorhodospiraceae bacterium | reverse complement strand
CGGCGAGCCGCAGACGGCCCACCGGCCGCTGTCTCCCGCGGGCTTCGCGCCGGCCGTCGTCTTGCAGCGGAGGGTTGAGGGGTGAGCGAGTTCCGGTACACCGAGGACCACGAGTGGGTACGGTTCGACGACGACGGGCTGGCCGTCGTCGGCATCACGGACCACGCCCAGGACCAGCTCGGCGAGATCGTCTTCATCGAGCTGCCCAAGGTGGGGGACGCCGTCGACCGGGGCGCGGAGGCCGCGGTCATCGAGTCCGTCAAGGCCGCGAGCGAGGTGTTCGCACCGCTCGCGGGCACCGTCGCCGAGGTCAACGAGCGGCTGGGCGACACCCCCGGCCTGGTCAACGAGGACCCGGTGGGCGAGGGCTGGTTCCTCAAGATCGAGACGGACGACACCGAGACCTTCGAGTCGCTGATGACCGAGGACGAGTACCGCGCCTTCGTGGAGAGCGCGGACTGATGCCGGCGCCCTTCGTCCGGCGGCACATCGGACCGGACGCGGACGAGACGCGGGCCATGCTGGAGGCGCTCGGCCTCTCCTCGCTCGACGACCTCATCGAACGGGCGGTGCCGGCCGCCATCCGCGATCCCCGCCCCCTCGCCCTCGACCCTCCGCTCGACGAACCGGCGGCGCGCGCGCGCCTCGCCGAGCTCGCCGCGCGCAACCGCACGCCGACCCCGCTCATCGGCATGGGCTACTACGGCACGCATACCCCCGAGGTGATCCGGCGGTGCGTGCTCGAGAACCCCGCGTGGTACACGGCCTATACCCCGTACCAGGCGGAGGTGAGCCAGGGCCGCATGGAGGCGCTGCTCAACTTCCAGCAGATGGTCATCGACCTGACGGGCATGGAGCTCGCGAACGCCTCGCTGCTCGACGAGGCCACGGCGGCGGCGGAGGCGATGGCCATGGCGCGCCGGGTGGGCAAGAGCGCCTCGAACCGGTTCCAGGTGGACGCGGACGCCCATCCGCAGACCGTCGCGGTGCTGCGCACGCGCGCCGCGCCGCTCGGCATCGAGATCGAGACGCGCGCGGCGGGCGGGCTGGGCGAGGGGCCGTGCTTCGGGGTGCTGGTGCAGTATCCGGGCTCGGGCGGCGCGGTGCCGGACCTCGCGGCGGTGGTGGAGCGGGCGCGCGCCGGCGGCGCGCGCGGCGAGGGCGCGCTGGTGGTGGCGGCGGCGGACCCGCTGGCCTTGCTGATGCTGCGCTCGCCGGGCGATCTCGGGGCGGACGTGGTGGTCGGCAGCAGCCAGCGCTTCGGCGTGCCGCTCGGCTACGGTGGCCCGCACGCCGCGTTCTTCGCCACGCGCGACGAGTACCGGCGCTCGACTCCGGGGCGCATCATCGGCGTATCGGTCGACCGCCATGGCCGGCCCGCGCTGCGCATGGCGCTCCAGACGCGCGAGCAGCACATCCGGCGCGAGAAGGCGACCAGCAACATCTGCACCGCCCAGGTGCTGCTCGCGGTGATCGCGGGCCTGTACGCGGTCTACCACGGGCCCGAGGGGCTCGCGCACATCGCCCGGCGCGTGCACCGCATGGCGCTCGCGCTGCGCGAGGGGCTCGCGCGGCTCGGGTTCGAGACGGAGAACGGGACGTTCTTCGACACCCTCACGGTGCGGGCGCCGGGGGGCGTCGACGCCGCCGCCGCGATCCACGAGCGGGCGCGGGCGCGCGGGCTCAACCTGCGCGAGATGCCGGCTGCGGCGGGTGGCGACGACGGCGGCGGCAATGGCGACGGCGGCGGCGGGCGCATCGGCATCTCCGTGGACGAGACCACCACGCCCGAGGTGCTCGCCGAGGTGCTGGCCGCGTTCGCCCCCGAGGGTGCGGAGCTCGCGTCCGTGGCGGAGCTGGACGCGGCGGCGGCGGCCGCGCCCTGCCTCGCGCCGGCGATGCTGCGCACCGACCCCGTGCTCACCCATCCCGTCTTCCACCGCCACCGCTCCGAGACCTCGATGATGCGCTACCTGCGCCGGCTCGCCGCGCGCGACATCGCGCTCGACCGCTCCATGATCCCGCTCGGCTCGTGCACCATGAAGCTCAACGCCGCGGTCGAGATGGCGCCGGTGACCTTCCCCGGGTTCGCCGACCTCCACCCCTTCGCGCCGCGCGAGCAGGCCGAGGGCTACCACGCCCTCATGCGCGACCTCGAGGCGATGCTGTGCGAGTGCACCGGCTTCGCGGCCGTGTCCCTGCAGCCGAACGCGGGCTCGCAGGGCGAGTACGCGGGGCTGCTCGTCATCCGCCGCTACCACGAGAGCCGGGGCGAGGGGGGGCGGGACGTGTGCCTCATCCCCGCCTCCGCCCACGGCACCAACCCCGCGAGCGCGCGCATGGCGGGGCTCGAGGTGAAGGTGGTGCGGTGCGACGACGACGGCAACGTGGACCTGGACGACCTCCGCGCCAAGGCCGAGGCGGCGGGCGCGCGCCTCGCCGCCCTCATGGTCACCTACCCCTCCACCCACGGGGTGTTCGAGGCGTCCATCCGCGAGGTGTGCGACGCCGTCCACGCCGAGGGCGGGCAGGTGTACATGGACGGCGCCAACCTCAACGCCCTGCTGGGGCTGGCGCGGCCGGCCGAGCTCGGCGCCGACGTGTGCCACATCAACCTGCACAAGACGTTCTGTATCCCGCATGGCGGCGGCGGCCCCGGCATGGGGCCCATCGGGGTGGGCGCGCACCTCGCCCCGTTCCTGCCGGGGCACCCGGTGGTGCGCGGCGTCAACCCGCACGAGCGGGAGGGCGGCGGCTCGTCCATGGGGGCGGTGTCCGCGGCGCCCTGGGGGTCGGCCGGCATCCTGCCGATCTCGTGGACCTACGTGCGCATGATGGGGCACGAGGGGCTGCGCGAGGCCACCCGCGTCGCCATCCTGAGCGCGAACTACGTCGCCGCCCGGCTGGCGCCGCACTACCCGGTGCTCTACACCGGGCAGAACGGCCTGGTGGCGCACGAGTGCATCCTGGACCTCAGGCCCGTCAAGAAGTCGTGCGGGATCACGGTGGAGGACGTGGCGAAGCGGCTCGTGGACTACGGCTTCCACGCCCCGACCACGTCCTTCCCGGTGGCCGATACGCTCATGATCGAGCCGACGGAGAGCGAGTCGAAGGAGGAG
>CAZSPS010000116.1:0-2451 GCA_964608875.1 uncultured Ectothiorhodospiraceae bacterium | reverse complement strand
ATCTTCCTCGCGCTCGCCTGGGGCCGCGGGGGAGCGGACCGGAAGACGCTGTTGTGGTTCGCGGCCACGCTCCTCATCCTCGCCTCCCTGCTGTTCTCCTACAGCCGCACCGCCATGTTCATGGCCGTCATCGCCGCCGCCGGGTTCTTCGTGGTCCCGTCTTCGCGCCGGCTGGCCTCGTTCCTCCTCGTGTTCGTGATCGGGGCGGGCGCGCTGGCGACCTTGAACAAGGAGTGCGCCTACCACTTCCGGCTGAACTGGCTGCAGTACTTCCTGACCGACTCGATCCTGCCGGTCGCCCAAGCCGCCGACGCCGAGGCCGCCGATGCCCGGGCCGCCGACCCCCAGGCCGGCGACGCCCGGCGGCGGACGCCGCCGCGCCGGAGCGGGCAGGGCAGGGCGAAGTACCCGATCCCGATATTGGAATCGTCCGGCAGCGCGGCCTGGGACGAGCTGTTCAACTACCGGCTGACGGGCTTCATCAAGGGCTTCGGGTACCTGCGCGAACGCCCCCTGCGCGGCTACGGCCTGCGCGGGGTGCTGCTGAACGCGCCGCGGGTGGGCAAGAGGGCGGAAGTCCACAACCTGTGGCTGAAGTGGGCGCTGTACACCGGAGTGCTGGCGCCGGCCTGGTTCCTGGTCATGGCCGCCGCCGTCGTGTGGATGACGTGGCGGGTCGTCAGGGACCGGGACGGCGGCGGCGGCGGGGGCGGCGCGGACGCCGGGAAAGACCGGGGCGCCGCCGTCGCGCTCGCCCTGATGGTCGCCATCGGCCTCGTGGCGACGATGTCCGAGCCGAACGCCCTCATGGGCAACTTCCACCGCTCGGCCAGCTGGTGGGCCGCGGCGGGGGTGATCGCCGGGCTGTACCAGGCCCGCTTCCGCGCGGCTGCGAGGTCCGCGGCTCCGGCGCCCGCGGCCGAAGACGAAGGAACGCGGCGCACATGAAGGTGCTGCTTCTCCTCCCGACCATGGTCGCATCGCGCATCGCACGGCGCGTCAGGATGCTGGAGCGCGTCGGGTTCGAGGTCGAGGCGATGGGCTTCGAACGCCATCAGGGGTTCGGCCGGCTGCCGGACTGCCCCGTCTCGAGCCTCGGCTGGCTTCCCCCCCGGAGGTACTTCTCGCGGGTGCCGAGGCTCCTGCTGCGGGCCGGCCGGGTGCGCGATGCGATCCGCAGGAACGACCTCGTCTACGCCTTCGGCCTCGACATGGGCTTCCTCGCCATGATCGCGGGCGCGGGGCGGGATCGGCCGATGGCGCTCGAGATCGCCGACATCCACCGCAAGCAGGTGGGCAAGGGGCCGATGGGGTGGATGGTGCGGACCCTCGAGAAGCGGATCCTGGGCCGCTGCCGGCTGCTGGTGCTGACGACCGAGGGCTACCGCCCCTACTATCGCGAGTGGCTGGGCTCGGACGTGGCCATCATGGTCATCGAGAACAAGCCCGCGCTCGAGTTCGTGGAGTCGCTGTCCGACGGCGGAGCGCCGGTCCCGCCGGCCGGGGAGGGGGCGCCGCCGGCGGACGGGCCGTTGCGGATCGGGTGGTTCGGCAGGCTGCGCGACGCCTGGACGCTGGAGGTGCTGGACGAGCTGACGCGGCGCTGGCCGGAGCGTTTCACCGCGGTGCTCGCGGGCACCCCGTCGCCGTTCCTGAAGGACTTCTCGCGCCGGGTGGCCGGCAACCCCGGCCTCGAATACCGGGGAGGATACGAGTATCCCGACGACCTGCCCGCCCTCTACGGGGGGGTGGACGTGGCGATGGCCTGCCATGCGCCCGAAGTTCCGCGCGGCTGGTCCCAGACCAACCGTTACTACGAGGCGTGCCTTTTCGGGAAGCCGCTGGTGGTGCGCGCCGGCAGCCGGGACGCGCTCGGGGTGGGCGAGCACGGCATCGGCATGGTGGTCGAGGCCGGCGCCGTCGGCGACGCGGCGGCCGAGCTCGGCGGCGTGTCGTCTTCGGACCTGGCGCGCTGGCGGAGCAACCTCGCGGCGCTGCCGCCTTCGGTCTACACCGCCGGGGAAGACGAGGCCAGGGACCTGTTCGAGAGGCTCGCCTCGTGAACCTCGCCCTCTCCGCACGCGCCGCGAGCGCCGCCGCCCTCGGGCGGCTGCCCGAGCGCCGCGAGCTCGAATCCTGGCTGCTCGCGGCCTTCCTCTCCCTCGCGCCCGCGACGTGGCTGCCGGGCATTCCTACGGGGGTGTTCCGGTGGATCGCGGTGGCCCTGTTCCTGGCCGCCGTCGGGTTCGTGCTGGGCGGGGCGGCGGCCTCGCGCAGCCTGCGGCTGCCGGGCGGCTTCCTGCTGGGGCCGTGGGGCTTCGCCGCGCTCGCCGCGCTGTCCATCCCCGGCCTCGTGCAGACCACGTCCACGTTCCTCATCGTGGACTACCTCGGCGACATCCTGCGGGGGGCGCTCCTCCTCTGGTGCTTCTTCCACCTCGCCCGGCGCGG
>CAZSPS010000115.1:0-3673 GCA_964608875.1 uncultured Ectothiorhodospiraceae bacterium | reverse complement strand
GTCCGCGCCCTGGTGGAAGAAGAGCTCGAGGCCGCTCATGGTGCGCAGCCCCGCACCCGCGGCGTCGCCGAGGAAGCGCGTGCCGGGCGGGGCGGCGGCGGCGTGGGCGTTCGACGCGGTCTATACCCCGCCCGGCACGCGCTTCCTCGGCGACGCCGCGGGTGCGGGGCTGCGCACCATGAGCGGCCTCGAGCTCTTCTTCCACCAGGGCGCGGACGGCTTCGAGCTCTTCTTCGGGGGCGCGGTCGACCGGGTCCGGCTCCGGCGCGCCCTCGACCTCGACGGGGACGGCGCCCGCTAGCAGCCTTCGAGGGTCCGTTCCACCAGCATGTCCACGACGCGCACCAGCGCCTCGTGCTCGTTCGCACCGTCCGCGAGGGCCGCGTGGTAGGTCTCGGTCTGCCAGTGGGCGCTGGTGCCGCGCGCCAGGATGGTGCGGGCGTGCTCGACCTCGCCCACGCAGCCGAAGTGCTCGGCGTCCTGGCGCACCAGCCCGATGATCTCCTCGATGAGCTCCGCGCAGGGGATCAGCCGCTCGCGGCCGAAGTCGATCAGCCCCTCGTCGATCCCGAAGCGGTGGGCGCGCCAGCGGTTCTCCTCGATCAGCAGGCGGGGATAGCGCCGCCAGCGCTGGTTGCTGCGCTTGAGCCGGTACAGCAGCCGCAGCCAGCACCGGTAGAGGGCGGCGATGCAGATCGCGTCGTCGAGCCGGGTGCAGAGGTCGGGGATGCGCATCTCCAGGGTGGGGAAGCGCGCGCTCGGCCGGATGTCCCACCACAGCTCCGTGCGGTCGCGGATGACCCCGCAGTCCACCAGCACCTGGACGTGCCGCTCGTACTCGCCGTGGCTCTCGAACGGCTCGGGCAACCCGGTGCGCGGCATCTCGTCCCACACCGAGATGCGGTAGGACTTGAGCCCGGTCTCGTGCCCCTGCCAGAACGGGGACGAGGTGCTGAGGGCGAGGAAGTGCGGCAGTATGTAGGACGCCTGGGTCATGAAGTCGTTGCGCACGTCGTCCCCGTCGAGGCCGACGTGCACGTGCATGCCGCTGATGAGCAGGCGCCGCGCGACTTCCTGCAACTGGCCGGCGAGCGTGTCGTAGCGCTCCTTGCGGGTGCGGCGCACGTCGCGCACCTGGGCGAAGGGGTGGGTGGAGGCGGCGATGATCTCGAAGCCGTGCGCCCGCACCACCTCCGACACGCTGCGGCGCAGGCGGGCGAGGTCGGCCCGCACCTCCTGCATGCTGTGCGCGACCCCCGTGCCGATCTCGATCTGGCACTGCATCAGCTCGGTGGTGACCTGGCTGCCGAGCCGCTCCCGGCACTGCTCGATCATCTCCGGGGGCGCCTCCTGGATGAGGTCGCGGGTCTTGCGGTCGACGACCAGGTACTCCTCCTCGATGCCGATGGTGAAGGGGATGTCGGGGGCGTCCGGGTCCGGGGCGCGTGCGGGAGCGGAGGCGCGGGCGGGGGCGGCGCGGGGCTTGGGGTCGGCGGCGCCGCCGGTGCGCCCCGCGTCCTCCGCCGCAGTTGCTTCGGGCCCGGTCTTCATGCTCCCGCCCCGGTTCCGGCGGCGAGCTCGCGCACCCACCCGGCGAGGGCTCCGTTCTCCACGCTGTCGTGCAGGGAGTGGTCGTCGTCCACCTCGATGAGGCGCACGTGCGCGGGGTCGCCGGCCGCCGCCAGGCGCCGGCTGTGCTCCGGCGGCACCACGTCGTCGCGGCTGCCGTGCACGAGCCACACGGGAACGCCGGGCGGCAGGGCCGCGGGCAGGTCGTAGAGCAGCGCCGCCTGGGCGAGCAGCAGGGTCGGCCCCGTCCAGTGGCCGCGCTGCAACAGGGCCGCCGCCACCGCGCCCCCGAACGAGGAGCCGACCAGCACGTGCGGCGGCGCCTCGCCCTCGCAGAGCAGGCGCGCGTGCAAGGCCACGCAGCCCTCGAAGTCCGAGGTGTCCATGGCCGGGGTCGCCGCCTCGAAGTGCCGGGCGAGGAAGCGCGCCTTGCCCCCGCTCGGGCTTCCCTCGAGCCCGTGGATGAAGTGCACCCGTATCGTCGTCATGTCCGCTCCCGCTCCCGTTCCGTTCCGTTCCCGTTCCCGCCTCTACACCACCGCCGCGCCGCCGCACACGTTGAGCACGTGGCCCGTCACGTAGGAGCTGGCCGGGCTCGCGAGGAACAGCGCCGCCCCCGCCACCTCGGACGGCTCGCCGATGCGGCGCAGCGGGAGCCGGCCGGAGACCCCCTCCAGCCGCACCGGGTCGGTCCAGAGCGCCTTCGCGAAGTCGGTCCGGATGAGCCCCGGCGCGATGGCGTTCACCCGGATCCCGTGCGGTCCGTACTCCACCGCGAGGTTCCGCGCCAGCTGGTGCTCGGCCACCTTGGAGATCGCGTACGCCCCGAGGTCCGCGTTGCCCTTGAGCCCCGCGATGCTGGCGATGATGACGATCGACCCCTCGCCGCGCTCCACCATGTGCGGCAGCACCAGCCGGCACAGCCAGAACGTGCCCCGGACGTTGGTCTCCATGACCTTGTCGAAGGCGGAGTCGGGGATGCCGGCGAGCGGCCCGTGGTAGGGGTTGGCGGCGGCGTTGGGCACGCACACGGTGACCTTCCCCCACCGGTCGAGCGTGCGCGCCACCAGGGCTTCCAGCTCCTCGAGCTTGCCCGCGTGGCACGGCACCGGGAGGGCCTCGCCGCCGCCCCGGGCGCGCTCGCGGTTGAGCTCCGCCGCCACCGCCTCGCAGACGTCGGCCTTGCGGCTCGACACGACGACCTTCGCCCCCGCCGCGCACAGCCCGGCCGCGATCGCCTTGCCGATGCCCTTGGTCGAGCCGGTGACGATGGCGACCTGGCCGCCGAGATCGAACGGGTCCATGCGTTGCCTCCCCTTGCTTCCTCGCCCTCGGGCTCCGCCCCATCGCCCGGCATTATGACCGGGGAGGCTCCCCCATCCGCAAGGGGGCGGGGGAGGGGCGCGCATCCGCGGCCCGTTCTTGGGTAGCATTGCGCCCGGACGACGGCAACCGTTCCGAGGCAAAGACCGATGAGCAACCTACCCGGCCGCGTGCAGATCACCGAAGTCGGCACCCGCGACGGCTTCCAGGCGGAACCCCGCTTCATTCCCACCGGCGCCAAGATCCGGATCATCAACGAGCTCGTGGGCGCCGGGGTCGCGCGCCTCGAGTACTCCTCGTTCGTGTCGCCGCGCGCCGTGCCGCAGCTCGCGGACTCGGCCGAGGTGCTGCGGGGCGTGGACCGCGGCGCGACGATGATGGGCCTCATCGCCAACGCCAAGGGCGCGCGCCGCGGCGTGGACGCGGGGGTGGACGAGCTGGTGGTGGTGATCTCCGCTACCGAGAGCCACAACCGCAAGAACGTCAACCGCAGTGTCGACGCGTCCCTGGACGGCTTCGAGGAGGTGGCGGGGATCGCGGGCGATGCGAACGTGCCGGTGCACGGCGCGATCGCGACCGCCTTCGGCTGCCCGTTCGAGGGCGACGTGCCGTTCGAGCGGATCGGGTACATCGCCGAGCGCTTCGAGAAGCTCGGCTTCCACGGGGTGGGCCTCGGGGACACGACGGGCATGGCCACCCCGCCGCTCGTCACCGGACTCTGCCGCTACCTGCGCGACCGGTTCCCCGCGATGCCGGTCTCGCTGCACTTCCACAACACGCG
>CAZSPS010000114.1:0-4996 GCA_964608875.1 uncultured Ectothiorhodospiraceae bacterium | reverse complement strand
AGCCGCAACGTGAGCGCCTTCGATGCGGTGGTCAACGACGAGTTCCACACGCTGATCCTGGGCACGAGGCACCTGAACCCGTTCGGCAAGCCCGTGCGCACCGTGCGCCAGGGGGAGACGGCCCGGTGGTTCGTGCGGCTCCTCTACCCCGCCGGGGTCTACTACATGAACACCCGCATGGGGGGCGACAAGCCGTCCCTGACCGGGCACCGGTACGCGGGCGGCTATTACCTGTCGAAGCACTTCGGGCGCATGGCGAGCGTCGCGCACGACCCCAACGTCCAGGACTTCGTGTTCTTCATGCGCACCGCCTTCGGGCTGCTGGTGGTCTTGAGCTTCTGCCTCGCGCTGTGGGCGCTGTTCGAGCGGCTCGGCCTAGCGGCGGCGGCGGCCTACGGCGGCCTCGTCCTCGGCAACCCGTCCGTCCTGAAACAGTTCGAGATCGTCTATTCCACGACCGCCCTGTTCCTGGTCTTCAACCTGGCGGTGTTCGCCTGCCTGCGCTACCGCAAGCCGTCGTACCGCGCCGCCGCCTGGCTCGGGGCGCTCGCCGCCGCCGCCGTCTCCACCATCCTGACCGGCCTCATGGTCGCCGCCGCGACCTTCGCCTGCCTGGTCTCCGGCGTGCGCGACCTGCGCCACAGGTCCTTCGTGGGGATCGAAGTCTGGCTGCTGGCCTTCCTCGCGTCCCTGTTCCTCATCAACGTATACGCCGGGTCCGTCTTCCACCTGGTCAACGACGCGCTGGAGAACGTCTACCACTACAAGACCGGGCACCGGATCGCCGAGGAGGGCGGGCTCGCGCTGTTCCTGCGCTACGTCCGCAACGACCTCGGCTGGACCGTCGTCGCGCTGTTCGCGCTCGCCTCGCTGCGGCTCGCCGTCTCGCCGGCGGCGCGGCGCCGGCTGGTCCCCGTGCACGTCCTCGGCGCGTGCGTGGTCCTGATGCTGTGGTCGTTCTCGAACTCCGCCTTCTACGTGGGGCGCAGCGTCGCGCCCCTGTACGTGGCGATGAGCTTCGTCGTGGCGGTCGCCGCCGGCGAGCTGGTCGCGGGACCCCTGAAAGACCGCCGGGCGCTGAAGGTGCTTGCTTCGCTCGGCCTGGTTGCCCTCCTCGTGGGGAACGCGGGCGCCGTCGTCTACCGGATGCCGTCCTTGGGCGGCCTCTTCTTCGAGAAGAACGGGGAGTCGCTGCGGAGCTGCGAGAGCGTCGGCGCCGTCGGCTTGCCGGAGCGGACCCTGCGGACCCTGCGGGAGACCGCAGGCGGCGCCGTCGCCGTCTTCCCGGGACTCCGCGCGCCCTTCGTCATCGCCGAAGACGACGGCGGGCGGCCCGAGGACGCGCCGCGCAGCGTGCGCCGGCTCAGGCGAGAGCTCGGCAACGTCTTCGGGAAATACTGGGCGCACGAGTGCCTGGTCGTGCGGCGGCGGGGGCATACCAAGCAGATCACGAACTTCCATGCCCGCAGGAACGGCTACGCGTTGCAGGACCGGGTCGGGAACCTGTTCTATTTCCGGCGGGCAGGATGAGCGGGAGCGAAGCCCGCCGCCCGCCTCAGGCGCGGGCGCCGTCGCGGTCGTCGCGCAGGAGCGCCGCCGACAAGTCCTCCGCTTCGCCGAGCGAGGTGTAGACCGAAGGCGGCAGCGCCGCGAGGTTGCTCCGCCAGCGCGCCAGGTCCGAAGACGAGACGCGGCCGAGCGCGGCGGCCGCTTCGGCGGCGGCGACGGCCTCGATGATCATGCCGATGTCGTGCTCGCCCACCCCGGCCGCGTCGGCACTGCCGGCGCGCACGATGAGCGGCTTCCCGAACAGGCACGCCTCGTAGTAGCGGTTGGCCTGCGACCACTTGAAGGGGACCTCGGGCGGGTAGCAGACCATGGCCATGTCCACGCTGCCGTAGAGGGCGGGCAGGTCGCGCGGATACTCGTACCCTCCCCGGTATTCGAGGCCGGGGTTGCCGGCCACCCGGTGCGCGAAGTCCTTCAGGAACGGCGACGGGGTGCCCGCGAGCACGGCGGTGAAACGCTCCGGCCAGCGCCGGGTCAGCCCGTCCAGCACCTCCAGCGTCCACTCGTCGCGCAGCCTTCCGAACCATCCGATCCGCAACGGCGCGCCCGCCGACCGCTCCTCCTCGCCGGGAACGGCCGGCGGCGGCGGGCGGCGGTTCGCGGACAGCGACTCGATGAAGCCCGGGTCGAGCTTGTTCTCGACGATGGCGATGGGGACGCCGGAGCCGAGCCACTCGCGGTAGTAGGCGCGGTAGCCCTCGGTCGTCAGCACCATCAGCCGGCAGCGGTCGAGCACCCGCTTCTCCAGGGTCCGCACCATCCACCCGACCGGCCCCCGCTCCACCTGCTTCCTGTGGACGTCGGCGATCTCGAGCGCCATCGGCCGCTCGCGCCCGGCGCCCGCGACCATGCCCAAGAACCCCATGTCGAGGCCGAAGGCGTAGACGAGGTCGCTCCGGCGGATCGCCTCGCGCACCCGGCCGGTCCGCAACAGGAGCCTCGGCACCCGCGAGAAGTACCTGCGGGGAGGGAGCCGCCCCAGCCTCGCGACCGGGCAGTCCGGCATCTGGCCGAACCCCTGGTGGCGTTCGAAGCCCACCGCCTCGACCTCGAATCCGGCGCGTTCGAGCATCCTGGCGCGCCGGGCCACGTTGGTGCTCATGATCATGGAAGCGAGGAGAAGGATCTTCACGTGCGCCGCGTCCCTTCGCCTTCGGCCGCCGGCGTCGCACGGAAGCGGGCCTCGTACAGCCCGGCGATCGCCCCCGCCGCCGCCCACCAGCTGGCCGAGCGGTGGAAGTTGCCCATGAGGGCGTTCGGCTCGAACATCGTCACCGCGACGCCGACGGCGACCATCAGGGCGAGCGCGACGGCGGCGCCCCCGTCCCCGTCCCTGACGACCCGCCACGTCATCCGCACGATGGCGGCGACCATCACCAGGAACCACGCCGGCGCCAAGACTCCGGTGTACAACGCCCATTTCAGCCACAGGTTGTGGACTTCCTCCCTCTTTCCCACCCGCGACGGCACGTTCAGCATCACCCCGCGCAGGCCGTAACCTTGCAGGGGCCGTTCGCGCAAGTATTCGAAGCCCTTGATGAAGCCCCACAGCCGGTAGTTGGAGAGCTCGTTCCAGACCTCCTGCCCGACCGATCCCAACTGCGGGATCGGATACCCCGGCCTGTCCGCATCCTGCGGCGCCGCCCGCCGCGGCCGCCGGCCGTCGTCGGCCTGGGCGACGGGCAGGATCGAGTCGGTCACGAAGTACCGCATCCAATCCAGCCTGAGCTGGTAGGCGCACTCCTTGTTCAGGGCCGCCGCGACCCCCGCCGCGAGCCCCGCGACGAGGAGGAACGCGGCCAGCCGGCGCGAAGACGGGACCGCGAACAAGCCCGCGAGCGCGACCAGGGACATCAGCATGGCGGAGCGGCTGCCGGAGAAGAACAGGGCGCCGAAGATGAAGAGCGCCGCCGCGAACCGCGCCAACGTCCTCAGGTCCGGCCACGATCCCGATCCCTCGCGGGCGCCGGCCGGCGCCAGGAAGATCGCGCAGGGGAGGAGGTGCGCCAGCCCGATGCCCCATCCGGTCCTCACGTCGTTGAAGCCGGCGGCGGACTTCAGCCGCTGCATGTCGTAGCAGGGCGACGACGGCTCCGGCAGCTCGAAGGCCAGCATCACGAGGGCCGCCGCCGCCAACGCGCCGACGATGAGGAAGGTGCGCCGGAAGACGGCCTGCAACTGCCCGTCTCCGCGCCGGGCGAGGTGGAAGAAGCACCAGAGGAGGAGCGCCCCCCGCAGGATGTCGCCGAAGTAGTCCACGATGAGGAACGTGGACGTGGTCTGCGCGAGGCCGGGGATGGAGAGGGCGGCGAGTGCAAGGAAGCTCCACGGCCCCAGCAGGAAGCCGCCCGGCAGACGCAGGCTGCGCGACAGGGCCGCCGAATGCAGCACCAGCCCGACGGCGGCCAGGAACAGGGCCACCGCGATCCCCCGGAACACCCCGCCCGGAACGCCCGGCAACCACGTGGCGGGCCCGAGCGAGAGGAAGGCCGCGAGCAGCCAGGACTCGAGCTCGCGGCGCTCGGCGGACGACCGCCCGAGCAGGCCGCCGGCGCGTGCGGAGAGGGCGGGGTTCACGAGGCGAGCCTCTCGAACAGGTCCTTCGCCTCGTCGGCGCCCGCGGTGTAGACCGAAGGCGGCAACGCCGCGAGGTTGTCCCGCCAGCGCGCCAGGTCCGAAGACGACACGCCGCCGAGCTCGGCCGCCGCCTCGCCGGCCGCCCGCGCCTCGACCACCATGCCGATGCCGTGCTCGCCCACCCCGAGCGCGTCCCGGCTGCCGGCGCGCACCACCAGCGGCTTCCCGAAAAGGCATGCCTCGTAGTAGCGGTTGGTCTGGGACCAGCCGCGCGGAATGTCGGGCGAATGGCAGGCCATCGCCATGTCCACCCCCCGGTAGAGGGCGGGCAGGTCTTCGGGGTACTCGTATCCTCCCCGGTACTCGAGGCCGGGGTTGCCCGCCACCCGGCGCGAGAAGTCCTTCAGGAACGGCGACGGGGTGCCGGCCAGCACGGCGGTGAAGCGCTCCGGCCAGCGCCGGGTCAGCCCGTCCAGCACCTCCAGCGTCCACTCGTCGCGCAGCCTTCCGAACCATCCGATCCGCAACGGCGCGCCCGCCGACCGCTCCTCCTCGCCGGGAACGGCCGCCGGCGGCGGCGGCGGACGGCGGTTCGCGGACAGCGACTCGATGAACCCCGGGTCGAGCTTGTTCTCGACGATGGCGATGGGGACGCCGGAGCCGAGCCACTCGCGGTAGTAGGCGCGGTAGCCCTCGGTCGTCAGCACCAGCAGCCGGCAGCGGTCGAGCACCCGCTTCTCCAGGGTCCGCACCATCCACCCGACCGGCCCCCGCTCCACCTGCTTCCTGTGGACGTCGGCGATCTCGAGCGCCATCGGCCGCTCGCGCCCGGCGCCCGCGACCATGCCCA
>CAZSPS010000113.1:0-1688 GCA_964608875.1 uncultured Ectothiorhodospiraceae bacterium | reverse complement strand
GACGACCTCGCGCACTTTGTGGCGGAGGCGGTGGAGCATGTCCCGCTGGAGAAGTTCCGCTTCAACCGCCGTGGCACGGGCTCGCGGCAGTACCACCCGCGGATGATGCTGGCGTTGCTGGTGTACTGCTACTCGATGGGGGTCTTCTCCAGCCGCCGGATTGAGGCGGCCACCTACCGGGACGTGGCGGTGCGCTACCTGGCGGCGGACAACCACCCGGATCACGACACCATCGCGAAGTTCCGCCGGGAGAACGGCGCGGCGTTTCGCGAGATGTTCCTTTGGGTGTTGGAGCTGGCGGCGGAGATGGGCGTGATGCGGCTGGGCACGGTGAGCGTGGACGGCACCAAGATCGACGCCAACGCGAGCAAGCACCGCTCGGTGTCGTATGAGCGCGCGGGCGAGCTGGACGGGCAGCTGGGGCTGGCGGTGGATCAGATGATGGAGCGGGCGGAGCAGGCGGCTCAGTCGGAAGAGCCGGTCGCGGATTCGTTGCCGGATGAGTTGGCGGGCGCCAAGAGGTTGCAGGCCGGGGTGAGGCGGGCGCGCAAGGTGATTGAGTCCCAGGCGCGCGCCCGCGACGAGGCGGAGCGCGGGAAGATCGAGGCGGCGTGCCAGCCGCCCCCCGTCTCGGACGCCCCCGCCGACACCCTCTCCGGCTCGCTGGACTTGGGGGACGCGCCGGCGGCAATGGCCGAGCCCGCGCCGGCGACCGAGCCCGCGCCGGCGGCCGATGCCCATGGCGGGGCCGAGACCCCACCCGCCGGGGCCGGCGCCGAGGGTTCCGCGGACGCGCCGGCCGACGCGCCGCGCGCCGACCCGGCGGGCAACCCCTGGGGCCGGCCGAAGCCCACCGACCACTACAACTTCACGGACCCGGACAGCCGGCTCATGCGCCACACCCGCCACCACGCGGTGCGCCAAGCCTACAACGCGCAGGCGGCCGTGGACACCGGTAGCCACCTGATCGTGGGCGCGCGCGTCAGCCAGTGCGCGAACGACCGCCAAGAGCTGGCGTCGAGCGTTGCGGCGATCCCGGCCGCGCTCGGTGTCCCCAAGACGGTCCTGGCCGACAACGGCTACGCCAGCGAGACCCAGGCACAGGCGCTTCGCGACCGCAACATCGAGCCCTTGATCGCGGTCGGGGCCGAGGGCCGAAGAAGACCCTACGACCTGCGACCGCAACCGCCGCCGCGCAAGCCGCGGCGCGTGCGCTCGAAGTTTCTCCTGGACATGGCAGAGAAACTCAAGAGCGAGCCTGGGCGCTCCCTCTACAAGCTGCGCCAGCAGACCGTTGAGCCCGTGTTCGGAACCATCAAGGCCGCGATGGGGTTCCGGCGCTTCCTGTTGAGGGGTCTCGACAAGGTGGAGACCGAGTGGCAGCTGGTGGCGCTGGCCTACAACCTCCGGCGCATGCACAACATCGGGGCACCGCGCCCGGCGTAACCTTCTGAAAGAAAGGGAAAACCGCCCACGACCCCCGCCTGCGCGGGGATTCCCCCGGTTTCGGCAAGTTCGAGCCGGATCCTCGCCGGCACGACCAAACCGGTCGTTCTTCGTCTCATCCCCCAAAATCGGCCCGGGAGACCCCTCGGGGGATCACGCGTTCGTCACCGGCGGACCCCGCCGGAAGAGGGAAGTCTCCCCGCATCGTGGGCGATTCGACCCTAAGTCCGACAGCCTGCTGT